>JANOAW010000072.1:0-1957 GCA_031411355.1 Hyphomicrobiaceae bacterium
GCACGAGGCCGAGCGGTTGCGTGCGGAGTAGGCCAACAACACGGGAGCTTCGTAACCCGGCACCAGGCGCTTGTAGCTGTTGGTGGTTGGGTTGGTGAAGGCGTTGATCGACTTGGCGTGCTTCAGGATGCCGCCGATGTAGTACAGGCACATGTCCGAGAGGTCGGCATACTTGTTGCCGGCGGTGGAATTTCGTCCAAACATGTGCCACATTACGCCTGGAATGAGGTGCCAAATGAACATCGCACTGTCCGAGACTCTCAACGAATGGCTGAAGGCCCGTGTCGCTGACGGAACGTTCAATTCGCTGGATGATGCCGTTGCTCAAATTGTCGAAGAACGGATGTCGTGGGAGTTGGACGACGGCCTACCACAGGCAGGTCCTGAATTAGACACGCTCGTTCAAAGCCTTGATGCGGCTCGCGCCGATGTCGCAGCGGGCAGGTTCTTAACGCTTGACGAGCATCGCGCTCGCACTGCCGAGAGGCTCGCAAGACTTCGAAGCGCATGACACAAGTCATCATCAGCCCGCGCGCCGCCGCAGATCTCGATGATGTTTCAGCCTACCTCGCTGGCCGCGGTGGATGGCAGTTGGTAGAAAAGTACGACGGTCTCTTCGAAGCCGTGTATCGCCGATTGGAAATGTGGCCCGCATCCGGGCCGGCTCGAACAAAATTCGGAACGCTGGCGCGGATCGCGCCGGTCCCGCCGTACGTGGTGATCTACGATTGGCACGCAGCGACCGATACTGTGACGATCGTGCGGGTTGTCAGAGGGAGCCGACGGATTACGCGGAAGCTGGTGCGGGGGTGATCGCTGCCGCGCCCGACGCGAAGACAATCACGCTGGTGCGGGTAATTTGGACCAAGCCAGAGGCCGTGCGGCGGGTGGCGGGTGCGGACTGATGTGAGCCTTAGCGATCAGCTTGACCCAGGCGCTGGCTGGTTCTTCATGCTCTCAAACCGACTTTGGCCGATGTGGCGTGACGAAAAGGCGACGAATTTATCGACGGACTGATCGTCTGTGAACACGCTTCGTGGCACGACATAACCGCTGCTATTCATCGTCCACAGCAGAACCATGTCGTCGTGCACCGTCACTTTCAGCAGATCGAGCCAAGCTCTCCGCATGCGACGGCCATCGATCACGGACGACACGCCATTTTCGTCCACGCGCAGTGAAATCGGTTCCACTGCTTCGACGGCCTCGAGCCAAGAAGGGGGCAGATTCTCAATGGCATTTCTAAGCTGTCCCAACAGACTGAAGGTGAAGCACGCTGCCATCGCCCCCCATCCTAAGGTGAAAGAAAATAGGTCGATTGAGAACAGGGTCGGACGGCCGAACCAAAGAATGGCTGCAGCAAGCGCCATGCCGGGGAACGCCCAGCGGAATAGCGAAACTGACGGTCTTGCCAGCACGCGGATCGCCGACTGAGCATGCTGTTTTGTGACACGATATGAAAACTCGTAACTCATGGGCGCCTCTCCGCGGCGAGAGTACCTCAACTCCGTTCAACAAATACAAAAGCGGCCCCGTCGCCGGAGCCGCTCTCATATTCGCTTAAATCGGTACCCTGGTGTCAGACCAACGGGTCAGACACCCAGCGCACCCACCATCAGCACGAGTAATACATATCAAACTCGACCGGGTGCGGGGTCATGTCGGTGCGGGCCACTTCGACCATCTTTAACCTGATGTAGGGGTCGATAATCTCGTTTTTGAACACGCGGCCCGGCTTGAGACAATTGCGTTGCGGCGAAAGCATCACGATGTCCGTGCTCCACTGAGCAGCTTCCGCGAGACATTTCTGTTGCCTCGCAAAATGCGCAGGATCAACACCGACGCTCCCTTTGGCTTGCCGTCGTAGTAGATGGAAAAGGGGCTGACGACCAGCAAGCGCGTGGCGGCCCCGAACTTATTCCGCGGTGCTCCCGCGCCAGGGAAGGCCGCGAGTTGA
>JANOAW010000073.1:0-7465 GCA_031411355.1 Hyphomicrobiaceae bacterium
ATGAGATGCCGTAGGCGTCACGAGACTGGCCGCCCCAGATCACCGATTTTCCGAACAACAAGCCGATCATGAAGATCGAGGTGCGGATGGTCGACACGGCCCCCTGCAGGAACGAGAACACCAGCTCGATGGCAGCCGACAAGGCAAAGCGAACCGGTCCACCGTAGCGGGCGACGCCACCCTTGGTCATGACCGCGTCGATCAAGCCTGCGATCTTGGGCATCAGGTACATGGTGAAGAACAGCACGTAGAGAAAGATCGCCAGCCCCGCGGGATAATTTGCCACCTGCTGGCCCTGCCAGGCCGCGACCGGCAGCAACGCAATCATCAGCGTCCAGGCGGGAATGCCGAGAAACATCAGGATCGCCCACACCAGCTGGAAGCGGCTCATGGGAAACAGGCCGGGCGTATCCAGCAGCTTGGTGTACTGCATGTTGCCTTGGCACCAGCGCACATCGCGCTGGGCGAAATCGAGCATCGTCGGCGGATTTTCTTCCCACGAACCGTTTTCGACTGGCAGCACGCGCACCTCATAACCGGCACGACGCATGAACGTCGCCTCCACCTGATCATGACTGAGCACATGCCCGCCGAGCGGCGGCTTGCCCGGCAGCACCGGCAGATCGCATTGCTCCGCGAACGGCTTGATACGGACGACGGCGTTATGGCCCCAGAACGGCCCGCAATCGCCGACCCACCAGGATTGCCCCATGGTGTAGGTGCGCATGCCGTGACGCATGCCGAACTGGAAAATACGCGCGAACGCAGACTGGGAGGGCATGCCGACGACCAGACTTTGCAGGATGCCGAGTTTGGGGTGCGCCTGCATCATGCGCACGAGTTTGACGATGGCAGGCCCCGACATGACGCTGTCGGCGTCGAGCGGCAGCATCAGTTCATAGTCGCGGCCCCACCGGTCGCAGAAATCGCGCACATTACCGGCCTTGTAGCCCGTGTTGTCTGTGCGGCGGCGATAGGTCAGTCGCGCCCCGTCGGGATCGGTGGCTTTCCAGTCGGCAAAAGCCTTTTCCTCGACCGCGGCGACGTCGGCCTGGTTGGTGTCGGACAGGATGAAATAACTGAAAGCGTGGCCCTGGCCGGTGGCGTCGACACTCGCCTTGACCGTGCGCAGGCGCAAAATCGCACGTTTGGGATCTTCGTTGCGCACGGTCATGAAGATCGCGGTCTTGATGGTGACGGGGGTGTCGACATCGCCGGCTGCCGCGAACGGCGCCACCTCCTGCATCGGCGATTTGTGCACATGCAGCAGCCACAAGCCGATCAACGCGTTCCAGAAGCCGAGTACGGTCCAGGGCGTACCGATCGCGAAGCACGTCCACATGATCACGTCGACGACGGTCCACCCGCCGTGACCGAGCACGTGCGCGGCGAGCCAGAGCATCGCCAGCCACGTGACGATGTTGAGTGCCATCACGATGCGGCGGCGCATGGCAAGATCGGCCGTCGTTTGCAGGCCTGTAGGAGTCGTGATCGACATGTCCGTCGTGCTTCCGGGCGAGGGCCCGACCGTCGGCGATCCACCGTGAGATGGGGAAACGTAGGTCTCGGACATGGAGGAGCACACCTGATAGGTGACGATAGGATTTGTGCCCCGATCCAAGCCCTATGGGCGGTGAACCAGTGATGAATTTCCGTGCCGCCGGCCCGCGAAGTGCTATTCCACACCCTCGGCCAGTGCGCCTCGGCTTTGACACGAAGTTTCGGCTCGAGACAACTGCCTCCCGGACGCGGTCGAGACGGCGAGCCACTTGCGCTGAGCGGCGCCACCGCGATAGCGTTCATCTTCCATTCGGCCGATGACGTCGCGTACTGAAACGGAGATCGACGATGTCCCGCTTGCCCGACAACGACCCGATCGCCGATGATACCGTCGCCTGCGCCGCCATTGAACACGTCATCGTGCCGCGGGCCCGCGACCTCGGCGGATTCGAAGTCAGGCGCGCGCTGCCGGCGGTCGAAAAACAGATGGTCGGGCCCTTTATTTTCTTCGACCAGATGGGCCCCGCCGAGTTCCTGCTTACGGGCGGCATCGACGTCAGGCCGCACCCACACATCGGCCTCTCCACAGTGACGTATCTGTTCGAGGGCGAAATCTACCATCGCGACAGCCTCGGCACGGCCGCGCCGATCCGGCCGGGCGCCCTCAACCTTATGACGTCCGGGCGCGGCATCGTGCATTCCGAGCGCGAAACCAGCGCGGCCAAAGCCACCCGTCGCCGGCTGTTCGGTATTCAGGCCTGGGCGGCGCTGCCCAAGTCACACGAGGAGATGGCACCGAGTTTCGAACATCGCGGTATCGACGATCTGCCGCGCATCGAGGGCGAGGGTAAGCGCGTGCGCGTGATCATGGGACAACTCTACGGCCAAACCTCCCCCGCCGACTTCCCGCATCCGACGTTCTATGCCGAAGCGGTGCTCGCGCCAGGCAGCGTGCTGCCGCTTGATCCCGATTACGACGAACGAGCGATCTATATCTGTTCGGGTGAGGTGGACATTGCCGGCCAGACGTTCGGCGCTGGCCGCTTGTTGACGTTCAAGCCGGGCGATCGCATTTCAATTCTGGCCGTCTCCAACGCACGTTTGATGTTGCTTGGCGGCGAACCGATGGACGGGCCGCGGCATATCTGGTGGAATTTCGTCTCGTCGTCCAAAGATCGCATCCGTGCCGCCCGCAACGATTGGAGCGCGGGGCGTTTCGATCTCGTGCCGGGCGACGACAAGGAGTGGATCCCCTTGCCGGACGCATGATCGCTCGGTGATCCACAGGCGCGCACAGGTCGGCGCGTGGTCGATCGTCCCATGGCGCGCCGGCCCAGCTCGTCTATAAGAACCACTTCGGGATCGGGGTGGGATGGCGCGACTGACGACCTGGCTCAAAACGGCATTGGCACGCGTGCGGGGGCGTGAGACCACGACGGTCGATGCTTCGCGCCCGCTCGGCTCGAGGTCGGTTCGGGCGGCCGCAGCGTTCGCTGCTGAATTGAAATTCGACGCCGTCACATGCGACTTCGGCGGACTGCCGGTCTTGAACGGGGTTTCACTGACGGTCGGACCAGGTGAGATCGTCTGCCTGCTCGGCCCCTCAGGCTCGGGCAAAACCACGTTGTTGCGCATTGCATCGGGGATCGCACGGCCGACGTCGGGTCGCGTCCTCATCGACGGCCAGGAAATGGCGGGGCCGAGCCAGTTCGTACCACCTGAGCAGCGCAGCGTCGGATTGATGTTCCAGGATTTCGCCCTGTTTCCGCATCTGACGGTCGAAGACAACGTCGCATTCGGGCTCAGGGGCGTCTCCGTCGTCGAGGCGAGAGCCGCGGCACGCGCAGTGCTCGAGCGCGTCGATCTGGCCGCCTACGCAAGCGTCTATCCCGATACCCTTTCAGGCGGTCAACAACAGCGCGTCGCCCTCGCGCGCGCCATTCTGCCCCGTCCGGCCGTGATGCTGATGGACGAGCCGTTTTCCGGTTTGGACGTGCAGTTGCGCGAGGCGATGCAGGACGAGACTTTGGCGCTGCTGCGCGAGACGCGGGCGACGTGTCTGATGGTGACGCACAATCCGGACGAAGCAATGCGGCTCGGCGACCGTATCGCCGTCATGCACGGCGGGCGGCTGGTGCAGATCGGCAAGGCCGAAGAGTTGTATCGCAACCCCGTCGACTTGTTCGTGGCTCGCCTGTTCTCCGAGGTGAACGAGATCCCCATGATCGTCGCAGGCGGCGCATTGCGCACGCCATTTGGCACCTTCTCGCAGCCCGATCTCGTCGACGGCAGCCCGGTGATGTTGTGCATCCGGCGGCGCGCGTTCCGCTTTGAAGACGACGCCAAGGGCAAAACCGTGCCGGCGCGTGTTCTCCGCACACGTTTTCTCGGCGACACCATCGCCATGGATTTGGCGCTGCAGGGTTACGACGACGTCATGACCATGACCGTGCCTGAGTGGCGCGCGCTCGAACGCGGGACCGAATTCCGGGTCGGCATCGATCCCGCGGGCGTCCTGATATTTCCCATGGCCTGACGCGTTTTTCGATTGCAGTGGACCATCCGCATGATCGACCAGACGACGGCCAAGTTGATCATTCTCAGTGATCTGCATGTGACGGATGGCGACACCATTCTGGGCATCGATCCGCAGGCGCGGCTGATCGCGGCTCTGGCTCACATCGAGCGCTATCACAGCGACGCCGACAGGTTGATCATCGTCGGCGACCTCACGCATTACGGCGATCACGTCGCCTACGAGCACCTGCGCTCGATCCTGATGCGCGTTTCGATGCCGATCTCCTTCCTGCTCGGCAATCATGATCGCCGCGACGCGTTCCTTACGGCCTTCCCGACCGTGCCGATCGACACGAACGGTTTTGTCAACTCAGCCATCGACATGGGGCGCACACGGCTGATCTGCCTCGATACCTTGCACGGACCACCGTATGATCACGACGCCATCCACCACGGCCGGCTATGTCCGGCGCGGCTGACTTGGCTCGATGCGGCGCTCGATCTGCCAGCCGACCGCGCGGCCATCATCTGTCTGCATCACCCACCGCACGCCGTCGGCTTTCGCGGCATGGACGGCATCCGCCTTCTGGACGAAAGGGCGTTCTTCGACATCGTCCGGCGGCGTGGAAATGTGCGCCACATCATTGCCGGCCACATTCACCGCACGATCAGCGGTTCCGTACACGGCATCCCCTTCTCGATTTTCAAGAGCCCCGTGCACCAGCAGCCGATGACCTTCGAGAGCGAGGACACCTCGCTCTCGGTCGCCGAACCAGCCGCTTACGGCATCGTCTTCGTCACGCCCACCTCGGTGCTCGTGCACACCGAGGACTATCTCGTCTCGACCGCCCTTATGTGAAATGGCAACCGATCAGCGTGCCATGACGATCGTGGTGCAGGCGCTTTCGAGCTTCGGCATTTCACGTGCGGGCGCCATGCGAACATCGAGTTTGCGCGTGTCGCCCTTGACGATCGGGCAATACGGATCGGGCTTGTCGAGTGCACCCATCAAGCGCCGACGCCCAGCGCACCCACCCCGGCAGGCGGCGACGTGCGCGCACGGTTCGCAGGCGGCCGGCACCGAGCGTGCGGCGACAAACGGGGCACTCGCGATGACGTCGGGGCCGACGTCGAGCAGGACATCGAGCGGCTCACCTTTACCCGGCCAATACACACACGGCTGAACCGTTGCGCGCGGTGTCACGCGCACTGTCGCAACCCCGCACCCGCCTGTGCGGGGCGGCATGCCGGCCATGGCGCGCACCAGCGGCTCACCAATCGCGATGACGTCGGTTTTGGCGAACAAGGTTTCGAATGCGGTCCAATACTGCTCGTAGGTCAGCGCGAACTTGTCCGTGCGCACGGCTTGATAGACGTTGATGCGCAGCGGCGCGCCATATTGCTTGGCGATCGCGGCGATCTCGGCGAGACGATCGAAATTGGTCTGCATCATCACGGCGATGAATGTCACCGGCACACCCAGCCGACGGCAGCGCGCCGCTTGTTCGTGCAGCAGGTCCCAGTTGCCGTCGCCACGTTGGGCGTCCTGTTCGGCTTTGGTCGGATAATCGAGCGAAAACTCGATGTCCTTGAACGCCGGCAGATCCGCATCGCTGACCGCCGCGACCGAAAACCCGTTCGAGGTCATGGTGAGCTTGATCGGCTGCTCCCGCAGATAGTCGACCATAGCCTTGAATTCGGGATGCAGGCCATTTTCGCCGGTGCCGAGATTGACCGAGCGAACCGGCATGCGCTCCATCACGGAGCGGACCTGCTCGATCGACAACCGATCGACCCGGTCGGGATCACGATAGCAGAAGGCACAGCTGAGATTGCACTCGTTGGTCAGCCCGAGCCCGATGGCGAATTGCGCGGGCGGCGATTGCATCGGCGTGGTCGGGATCTGTGCGGTCGGGGTCGGCGTTACGGCTTGGCTCATCGCGATCTTCTCGGCCTGTGATTAGCAAGTGTTGTAGGGACCCGATCCACGAAGCCAAAGCTGGCCACGAAGCCAAAGCTGGCTCGACGGGTTGATCTGTCTGCCGACGGCAGGTGCACCCCGCTCGAGGCTATACCGAAGCTTTTAGGCCGATGATATGGTCGGCGCGCGTGCGCAGCGTCATCACAGGCGTTCGGCGCATCACGTTTAGGTGTGCGATATGCTGAACAGTCGCGGCGAGATCGTCGGCATGCCGCTCGAGGATGAGCTCGTGCCGTATGCCTGGACGCCGTAAATCGACGACACCGACCGACGGCGTCCGTAACCTGACTAAACTGTGATCGATCACGTCACATTCGTGACGAGCGGTTTGGCGCCAGCTCCTGCTAGCGTCTGAAACGTCATCTTATCGGGTTCGGGCAACCAAAATTCGGGAATTACCACGTGGACAGACGTACTTTCACCGCGCTCGCCGCGGCCCTCGCGGCATCGAGTTCGTTCAACGCGACGCACGCCCAGACACCTTCACTGGTTTTCACTGCCATTCCCGACGAGGATGAAACGCGTCTGGTCGAGCGTTTCACGATTTATGCAAAGTATTTCGAAGCCAAACTTGGCGTCCCCGTCAAATATCTGCCGGTCAAGAGTTACCCAGCGGCTGTCACAGCTTTTACCAATAACCAAGTACAATTTGCCTGGTTCGGCGGCCTCACCGGCGTCCAGGCACGCCTGTCGGTGCCTGAGTCCGGCGCCATCGCGCAAGGCGCCGAAGACGTCGCGTTCAAGAGCTACTTCATTGCCAATACGGCGGCAGGTATCACGCCGAGCAAAGAGTTCCCCAAGGCGATGGAAGGCAAGACGTTTACGTTCGGGTCGCGCGCGTCGACGTCGGGTCGCTTGTTTCCGGAACATTTTCTCCGCAAAGCCACCGGCAAAACTCCGGAGGCATTCTTTTCCCGCGTCGGTTATTCCGGCGATCACAGTAAAACGCTGCAACTGGTCCAATCCGGCGCCTACCAAGTCGGGGTGCTAAGTTATGTGGTGTGGGAGCAGGAAGTCAAAGCCGGTAAAGTCGATACCAAAGCAGTACAGCCGATCTGGGAAACACCGGACTTTCCAGATTACCACTGGGTCGCGCGCGGCGACATCGACAAGACCTTCGGCGCTGGTTTCAAAGATAAACTGCAAGCAGTCATTCTCGCCATTGACGACCCGAAAATGCTCGCCATATTCGACCGTTCGAAGTTCATTCCGGCAAAGAACAGCGACTACAAGGCCATCGAAGACGTCGGCAAGGCGATCGGGTTGATCAACTGACTTTTGTCGACGCGGAAGCACAAGGGCGGGGCTTGGAAATGGTCGGGCAAGTCGCCCTTGCCGTCGAGAACGCATCGGCCGGCTATCATGGCCGGTCGTTTCTTCACGACGTCTCGGTATCTATTCAAGAGGGCGAATGCGTCGCCGTCATGGGGCGCAGCGGCGCGGGCAAATCGACGTTGCTCGGCGTGC
>JANOAW010000074.1:0-10737 GCA_031411355.1 Hyphomicrobiaceae bacterium
TCCAGAAAGACCCGCAGGTCCTCATCTCCCATCCGGGCGTCGGCCACGACAAATTGACCGACCTCAAAGGCAAGCAGATCCTGGTCGGCGGCACGGGACGCACAAGCTACTGGCTGTTTTTGAAAGCCAAATTCGGCTTCACCGACGAGCAGGTGCGCCCCTACACGTTCAACATCCAGCCCTTCATCGCCGACAAGCAGATTTCACAGCAAGGTTTCCTCTCGTCGGAGCCGTACGCGATCGAGACCGAAGGCAAGATCAAGCCGGTCGTGCACCTGATCGCCGACTATGGCTTCGACAACTACAACACGACATTCACCACCTCGCGCAAACTCATCACTGAGAAAAAAGACGTGGTGCAACGGTTTGTCGACGCCTCGCTCAAGGGTTGGGCGGAATACATGAAGGGCGGCCCCGGCAATGCGGCAGCCAACGCTCTGATCAGGAAGGCCAACCCGGACATGACCGACGAAAAGATCGCGTTCGCGATCAAGGTCATGAACGACAACGGCATCGTCAAGTCTGGCGATGCCGACAAGCTCGGCATCGGCGCCATGACCGACGCGCGCTGGAAAAACTTCTACGACACCATGTCGGCGGCGGGCGCCTTCCCGACCGGCATCGACTACACGAAGGCCTACAGCCTCGAATTTGTGAACAAGGGCGTTGGCGCCTGAGTTCGCGTACGTCGCTGAACTCGACCACATCGGTCTCCGGCGAGGGACGCCCTCGTCGGAGACGTTACGGTGCTTTCGCCGTGTTCATCACCAGCATCTCGGCAACGAGACCGATGAAGAACAGCCACCCGACGGTACGATTGGATTTGATCCGTTCGAGACAGTTATCGGCGTCGGCGATGTCGAGTGTCGACACTTGCCAGGCAAAATGGACCGCGATTGCCGAAAGCGCGACCATGACAAGCCAACTCGCCCCAGCCAACCAGACCGCAATCACCCAGAATCCGACCGCGCCGCCATACAGCACCCCGACCGCCAAAGGCGTGCTCTGTCCGAACAGTAACGCCGTCGACTTCAACCCGAGCATGGCGTCGTCGTCCTTGTCCTGATGGGCGTAGATCGTGTCGTAGCCGATGGTCCACAAAATCGAGCCGATGTAGAGGCTCACGGGCGCAATCGAGAGTGAGCCCATGATGGCGGCCCAACCGACGAGCGCACCCCACTTGAATGTCAGCCCGAGCACCAGTTGCGCCCAGTGCGTATGGCGTTTCGCGAACGGATAAACCGCGACGAGCCCGAGCGAGGCGATGCCGAGGGCGATCGTGAACCGGTTGAATTGCAGCAGAACGACCAAGCCGATCAGTGACAACCCGATGGCAAACAGGAACGCCTGCAGAACCGTCACTCGGCCGGACGGAATCGGCCGGCTTGCTGTGCGCGCAACCCGCTTGTCGTAATCACGATCGATAATGTCATTGTGCGTACAGCCCGCGCCGCGCATGACGAAGGCGCCGATCGCGAACAACGTCAAATACCACACGTTCGGTAGCACGTGACCGAGCTGGACTTCGGCGAGCGCCTGCGACCACCAGCACGGAAACAGCAACAGCCAGGCCCCGAACGGCCGATCGAAGCGCGCCAGATGTCCATACGGGCGCGCCCACGCCGGCGCGATCTGGTCGAATACGTTGGTCGCCGTCGCGTCGGCCACGCGGTCGGGCGTCTCGGACATGTGTTTCGTCTCCAACCATCTGCCGACAGCGCCGCTCGGCGACGACCGTCAGACACCGTGTCCGACGCCGTTGCAGGCGAGCGAAAAGACATCGAAATTGCGCAACGGGGCGCAACCGACCGGCACTTGTAAAACGCGGTTGGCGATCAACGGCACAATCTGTTCGGTCAGGCCACCGTGCGATCGCAGCGGCTCGTCCAACCCCGTCAAGTCGTGCTTGTCCGCAGCCGTTCCGAGCGTCATGTGCCGGGCAGACGTCACCACGAGATCGCCGATGCGGTCCGGCGGCAAGTCGAAGCGCATGCAGGCGTCCGCCTTCGTCACGGCAAGATCGATACCGTAGACCAGACGCAATCGCGCCGACAGCGCCGGCGCGTCGGCATCCCGCGGAAGGTGCACCGTCGCAAATGACCCGAGCGCACCGTGATGCACGACATAGGGATCCGTTATCGGAAGAATGACGCGTGCGATGCCGTGGCCGAGCCACTGATCAAAGAGCGTCTGCAGATAGACGACGTTCGGCGCCTTGGTGATCGGATCGTGTTTGTCGTTCATGCCGTGATCGGCGGTGGCGACGATGATCGCACCCATGGCGTCCAGTATGCTGAGATAGCCATCGATCATGGCGTAGAAGTCGTTGGCGATGGTCGTGCCCGGGCCGACCTTGTGTTGGATGTAATCGGTCGTCGACAGATACATCAGGTCGGGCCGGAAAGACTTCATCAACGCGACGCCCGCCGCAAACACGAACTCGGACAACCCGGCGGAATAGACGTCGGGCAGCGGTCGACCGACGAAGCCGAGCACATCGTCGATGCCGTTGTCACCCTTGGTGGCTTTGTCCGCGCGCTCCGACGAAAACGCGATTGCGCGACCGCTGGCGTAGTCGAGACCGTTCGACAGCAGCAGCCGCAATTTGTCTTTGGCCGTCACCATCGCGACTTTGGCGCCGGCGTCGTGGAAGCAGCGCAGGATTGTCGGCGCGCGCAGAAATTTCGGATCGTTCATCATCACCTCCGCCTGCGTGGCGGGGTCGAAGAAGAAGTTGCCGGCGATGCCGTGGATCGACGGCGGACGCCCCGTGATGATCGACAGATTGTTCGGGTTCGTGAAACTCGGGATCACCGATGCCGCAGTCGTATTCGTGGTCGCGAGCATCTTGGCGAAAAACGGCGCACGTCCGGCCTCGACCGTGCGTTCGATATAGCCAGGCTCGGAGCCGTCGAGGCAGACGACGACGGTCGGCGCTATCGGCCACGCGTAGCTACGGCCGTTGCAGGAAACGGGTGGGCGCGGCATCTCAGGTTTCTCCGTACGGCCGATGATCGATGACCTCAGATCTTCATGCCCAGCGCCTTGGCGACCGTGAAAAGATCCTTGTCACCCCGACCGCACAGGTTCATGACCATGATGTGGTCCTTGGGCAAGGTCGGCGCGATTTTGCCGACATGGGCAAGGGCATGCGCCGGCTCGAGCGCCGGAATGATACCCTCGTGTTTCGTGCACAGCTGCAACGCAGCCAACGCTTCCGTGTCGGTCGCCGAAACATACGTGACGCGCCCGGTATCGCGCAGCCACGAGTGCTCGGGTCCGACACCAGGATAGTCGAGCCCGGCCGAGATCGAGTGACCTTCGAGGATCTGTCCGTCGTCGTCCTGCAGCAGATAGGTCCGGTTGCCGTGCAACACGCCGGGCTTGCCGCCGTTCATGGATGCCGCATGGCCGTTGTTGACGTGCAACCCGTGCCCGCCGGCCTCGACCCCGTAGATCGCCACGCTCGGATCGTCGAGAAATGGATGGAACAGGCCGATCGCATTCGATCCGCCGCCGATACAGGCGACGAGACTGTCCGGCAGGCGACCTTCGGCGGCCAACACTTGCGCCTTGGTTTCCGTCCCGATGATGGATTGGAAATCGCGCACGATCTGCGGGTATGGGTGCGGCCCCGCGGCAGTGCCGATGATGTAGTAGGTGTCGTGCACGTTGGTCACCCAGTCGCGCAGCGCCTCGTTCATGGCGTCCTTCAATGTGCCCGCGCCGGATGTGACCGCATTCAGCTTGGCACCGAGCAGATGCATGCGCGCGACGTTCGGCGCTTGGCGCTCGATGTCGGTCGCGCCCATGTAAATCTCGCATGGCAGATCGAACTTGGCGCACACGGTGGCGACCGCGACCCCGTGCTGGCCAGCGCCCGTTTCTGCGATGATACGCGTTTTACCCATGCGCTTGGCGAGCAGGATCTGGCCAAGGCAATTGTTGATCTTGTGCGAGCCGGTATGATTGAGTTCGTCACGCTTGAAATAGATCTTGGCGCCACCGAAATGCCGGGTCAGGCGATCGGCATGATACAGTGGGCTCGGCCGCCCCGTATAGTGCGTGTGCAGACCGTTGAGCTCGGCATGAAACGTCGGATCGGCTTTGGCGGTCGTGTAGGCGTGCTCGAGTTCGAGGATCAGGGGCATCAGCGTCTCGGCAACGAACCGCCCGCCGAAGAGGCCGAAAAAACCCCTGTCATCCGGACCGGAGCGATAGCTGTTGGGGCTCGCGACGGCCTGGTGCGCGGTCGTCGGCGCTGTCGATTTCGAGGACTTGGTGGCCATGGGCGATCTCCTGCCCGCTCTTCGCAGGATCAGGGCGCAGGGGCAAGCGTCGTAGCTCACACCAGCGCCAGCCAGGGCATCGCGTTGACGTAGTGCACACGCCAGACGTCGCCGTCGGGCGCGGTCGGATCGTGCAGATGGTCGAGCACCGTGATCGAGACGTTGTCGATCGAGAAGGCGTGCGACATGTCGAGGGGTGATGCGAGCGCGTGGGCGATGGCCGAGCGGATCGTGCCGCCGTGCGAGACCGAGACGATGTTGCGACCGCGATGCGCGCGGGTCAGCTCATCGATCAGCGGTGTGACCCGGCTGACGAGATCGGGATAGCTTTCGCCATTCGGCGCCCTCTCGGCCCCGCGGGTGAGCCAGAATGTCTTCGCCGTCAGCCCCCGCATCTTGCGGAAGTCGTTGCGATCGACGCCTTGCCAATCGCCCAGATGTTGCTCGTTGAACGCCGTGTATTCCTGAGGTGTCCGCGGTGCGTGTCGTCCCTCTGACATGGCGACGATGGCAGCGGCGGTCTGCTTGGCGCGTTTCAGTCCACTCGTCACCCAGACGGCATCGCGTGGCAGCAGGCGAGCGACGGCGCGAAACACCGTCTCGTTGGTGCAATCGCAGTCGAGATCGCGTTGCCCATAGATACAACCGCCGTCGGGCACGGGCGCATGACGGACGTGCCACCAACGCGTTTCGACGATCTGCGACGAGGTGGTGGCCATTGATATTCCCACAGTCTTTGAGGTCGGACCTTCAACCACGCGGCCGGCCGTGTGTCACGCTCAGGTCGTGTCACGCTCAGGTCGTGTCAGGGTTGAGCCGTCGAGACGGCCGGCCGCCAGCCGGCTGCTTCTGCTTCGGTCTCGCTGCAGAACCACCGCCGGCCGAAGCCGAGGCTCATTTTCACCCGCTCGTACCAGGGGCTGGTGGGCGTGTGATAGATGCGCCCACTCTTGGTTACGTTCCCCTTGATGTCACAGCCCTGCGGCCTCTGCTCGGCAACGACCTCGATCGGTCGAGATCGGCCGAACAGAGACCGCGGCGCGACCGTCGCGTCCTCGGCCGGCCGTCCGGCTCTTTGGACAGTCCGCCATTCCCACGGTGGCTGCGTTGGCGCTTGCCAGACGCCGATACTGGCGGCGCGCGCATCCTGCTCCTGCACCACATACATCGACGAATATTGCACGTATGCCCACGCAAGGCCGATCCGAACCATCTCGCCGTTGATATCTCGATCGCCGATACTGCAGACACTGAGCGTACGACCATATTTGTCAGGTCCACGATCGTCACACGACACCGTGCGCTCGTGTAGTATCTGCGCAAGCGCCGTCGTGGCGGCCCGACCGCAATCCCACGTGCCATACCATTTGAGGCGACAGCGCTGACCACCCTCGGGCGCATCGATACCCTCAAGACGAATGCGCACCACGCCGTACTCGCGTGTCGCGAGATCGATCGTGTCGCCGTCGAGTGCCCGGGCGGAGCCGACGAACAGCCGAGGCGTGACACCGGCAACGGGCGGATGTCTGGCCACGGGAGCCGGCGGAGATGCCGCATCGGCGAACGCCGCGGATGCAACGACAACACCAGTCGACAGCGCGAACGCCACTGTGGACCGGAACACAACTTTGAGAACAAAACGCATATCCAGTCTGTGCTGGAACGAATCGGCCAGCACGAGACATCGATGTGTCGAAGCTGTGGAAAACCAAGGCGAAGCTGTGAATTTTCTGTGGGTGATGCAACGTAATGCTGAATAAACGTGGATAATTCGATGCAGTCGCAACTCCCATTGGTCGACCATCGTCGACCATTCGCACTGCCGCGGAGCCGCGCGCGATGATCAGGCCGTATCGCAAAATTGCGCTCTGCATCACCGAGGATTGGTTTGTGCTGTCGCACTTCATACCATTAATCCGTGCGCTGATTACATGTGCCGCCGAAGTGGTCGTGATCACACGTTTGTCGGGGCGAGCAGGCGAAATCGAACACCTCGGTGCCAGGGTCGTCGCCTTCGACTTCGATCGTCGATCGACCAACCCGATCCACGTGGCGCAGACGTCGCTGCGTCTCGCGGCCCTCCTGCGACGAGAGGCACCCGACGCCGTGCATCTGGTATCGTTGAAACCGATCGTGCTCGGGGCGGCGGCGATCGCGCTTGCGCGTGCACCGGCTGTCGGTATCCACGTGACCGGCTTGGGCCTGATGGCGGCGTCGCCATCGCGCAGTCTCTTGCTCTCGATCGCAAGATCCGTTGTGAAGCGGTTTCACGCCCGAGCGCGCACGCATCTGTTCGTCGAAAACGACGACGACTTAGCCCTGCTTCTCGGCAACGCGATCAAGCGAGAGCATGTCAGCGTGCTCGGCGGTGCCGGCGTCGATCCCGCTCACTTCCGCCCGATGCCGTTGGCCGCTGGACCTTTGCAGCTCGCCTATGTCGGTCGTCTCGTCGCCTCGAAAGGCATCGACATCGCGATCGAAGCGCTGCGCCGCTTGCGCGCGAGCGGTCACGACACCCGGCTGCATCTCTACGGCAAAATCGATGGCGACAACCCGGAGGCAGTTCGCGAGGCGACGGTGCGTGGCTGGGAAAGCGAGGGGCTCGCAATCTGGCACGGCGCCGTCACGGACGTGCGCGAAGTGTGGGTGGCCTCGGCGATCGCCGTCGTCCCCTCTCTCGGCGGCGAGGGCTTGCCTCGCAGCCTGCTCGAGGCGGCTGCCTGTGGACGCGCCATCGTCACGACCGACGTGCCAGGTTGTCGACGCTTCGTGCGCGACGGCGTCGAAGGACACGTGGTGCCACCGGGCGACGCACCCGCGCTGGCCGTAGCGCTCGACAAATTACTTCAGTCGCGCCAGCTTTGTGCCGAGATGGGCGAGCGTGCGCGCCTGCGTGTCGCCGACGGATTTACGGAGGCTGCCGTCGAGCGCGACATCGTCGCCGCCTATCAGAGCCTGAGCCGCGCCAAATACACGCGCACATGATTGCACGCGCAATCGCAGACAGCGAGGTCGACATGCCGTCACTCCCGTCAATCGTCGTTGTAGGCGGAGGTTTCGCCGGCTTCAACGCCGCCGCTGCGGCCGTGCGCGCCGGTGGCGGCCGGGTCGACGTCACGCTCGTCGCTCGAGACCGCTGGATGTGCATTCGGCCGAGGCTGTACGAGCGCGATCCGGCAACTTTACGAACTGACATCGCGACCCCACTCGCAACCATTGGCGTACACCTGATCGAGGCCGAAGCGCTCGGCATCGATGGCGGTCGGCTCGCGCTCGCGTCTGGTTCGCAGCTCCCATTCGACCGCCTGATCGCAGCAACAGGCAGCGTGATGAAACGCCCTGAGATCATCGGTGTCGATAACGCCTCGTCGATCGACGATTGGCAGTCGGCGATGGCGTTTGACGCACGACTGTCTGTTGCAGCCGCCCGCCCTCGTCCGCCGAAAATCGTCATCATCGGAGCCGGCTTCACCGGCCTCGAACTGGCCTTGGAAATGCGTGATCGCATCGCAGCCCACGCCACCGCCGCTCACGCGGACGCGGCCGAAATCTGTCTTATCGACATCGCCCAGCACGTCGGCGCGGAACTCGGAGCCGGTCCGCGACCCCACATTATCGCGGCACTCGCGGCAGCCCGGATAGGCGTATATCTCGGTCGACGACCGGTCGCGATCAGCGCCGATCGCATCCTCTTGGAAACTGGCGAGTCCATCGACTGCGACCTCGCAGTGGTGTGCACAGGACTGGTGGCCGCACCCTTCGTATCGACGCTTGCAGGTATAAAGGATGCGGCAGGCCGGTGTCGCGTCGACCAGCATTTGCGCGCCGCATCCAACATCTTCGTCGCCGGCGATGCAGCCTGCGCGTCGCCGGAACCGGGTCGAGAAACGCTCATGTCGTGCCAGCATGCGTTGCGCCTCGGCCGCACCGCCGGCGAGAACGCGGCACGCGACATCCTCGGTGAGCCGCTGCTCGCATATGCGCAACCACGCTACGTCACGTGCCTCGATCTCGGCCGCAGCGGCGCCGTGTTTTCGCAGGGCTGGGATCGGATACCGCACGCGACAGGCACTGAAGCCAAAGCCATCAAGACTGAAATCAACACGCGGCGCATCTATCCAGCGACCGGCTCTCGCGCTGACATACTCGCAGCTTCTTCGATCGTGTGATCGCGTCAATGGCCGAACAAAAACTCGTAGATCGGATGCAAGGGTGACGGACCGTCCATGATGTCGATGCCCATCGCGCATTTGACGAGATAAACCGAGATCACCCCGAAACCGGTCAGCAAGCAGATCATCATCGCCAGTGCCAGACAGACGATCGAGAGCTCAATGATGACGGACCAGATATTACGCAGGGTGCCCTCATCGCGCAGCCGCTTTGTCGACCGCGTCTCGGTGCCGGCGAGAACGGCCATGAAAAAGCGACGACCGAAGAGCGAAGTCGAGACACGATAGTGCAGTGCGTGCGCCCCGCTCCGTGCTGCGGCGGCATCAGTTGCATCGGCGGCGTGGGCTGCAACGGTGCCGCTGACGGATTGTGTCATATCATCTCCTCGCTCATCGAACGTGACTATCGACGAGCAGGATTTCGAATGGCCTAACGGTTTGTCGTCTAAAGCCGCTGACTTGCACCCCAAACATCCGACACCGCCTGCCGCAATACAGCTTCGTCCGCTGCAGAAAAGCGCGGATTGCCGGCGCGATGCCCCCAGTCCGATACGATCGGGCGCAGCTCTGCATTGCCCATGCGGCGCGTCTCGATGGCGCTGTCGTCGAGGGTGAAATAAAGATCCGTCGTCGATGGCATGATCAGGGTACGCGCCGTGATGGCCCCAAGGGCCGCGTCGAGGTCACCGCGATAGATCGGATTGTTCGAGATGTCCGACGCCGTCCAGGTGTCCAGCATCGAAATCAGATCTTCGCCCGCGCGGCGGAGAAAATTGCCTTCCCAGTCGCGCACGAGGAAATCTTCGACGCTGGCATACCCCATGCCGCGCCACAGCTCGCGCCGATAAAATGCCTGCGACAGCGCCCAACCGGCGTAACATCTGGCGAACGCACGCAGTGCTGAAACAGGCCGCTTAAAAAAACGACCATCGCGATAAGATGTATCAGCGGTCAATACGGCGCGGATACCGTCGATGAAGACCTTGTTGTGTGGGCTCGTGCGCGCCGACGTACATACCGCCACGATACGCGCGACGCGATCCGGAAAAATCGCACCCCAATGCAACGCCTGCTGGCCACCCATCGACCAACCGTAGATCAGCGGCAGATGCGTGATGCCGAAGACCTCGCGCAACATGCGTTCCTGAGCGTGCACATTGTCCCAATGCGTAAACGTCGGATTGCGACCGCAGCCGTAGGGCTCGGCAAGATTGCTCGGTGACGTCGACAAGCCGTTGCCGAGCTGATTGACGATGACGATGAAATAGCGCGTCGGATCGAGCACGCGGCCGGGCCCGATCAGCCAGTCGATATCGGTGTGATGTGCACCATAAGAGGTCGGATATAAAACGGCGTTCGACTTGTCAGCTGACAAGGTGCCGTAGGTTTTATAGGCAAGATGCGCCTTCGGAAGCGTCAGCCCACACTGCAACGGCAGCGGCGACAGATCGAACAGGTCGTGGGCGGACATATCAGACACCAAGTGAGCGCTTCACCTCGAAGATCTCCATGATCTTGGCACCTTTGTGCGGCCCGTCACAGACGAATTGCCATTTGCCGTGACTGTAGGTGTCGCACAGTTTGACGCCTTTGATCAGAATCCAATGGCCTTCTTTGCCTTTGTGGACAGCGAGAATATAGTGCGCCCAGGCGTTTCTGGGGATCTGCATCCAGCTCCACACGCTCGGGCGCTCCTTGCGCGGCATGTGCATATAGCTTTTGACCGGCCGCATTTCATAGCCGAAATGACCGAGCGCCGCGACCACCTCGTCCGTGTACGTTCCGCGCACGATCGGCTTCTCGCTCTCGGGCACAGCACGCAGATGACGGATCTCGTCCTCGATCTTGGATACGGGAAAGCCTGTCACAGCCGAAATCACGTACGGCCCGCAGAACGCAACGCGTCCCGTATCGTTCACGACATCGTTGCGATGCGAGGTGAGATGTTGAGTGGCGGCGAGCTCGAAGGCCATAGGGGGCTCCGTCGAATCAAGAACGAGCGGAGAACATGTGTCCCATGACATCGTAAACGAACGGTTAACGCGCCGCGCCCATGAAAAATGCGCGCAGGCCCGTTGAACCTTTTCTCCGCGGCGCGCGTCGGACTGAGCAGAACGATCCGAACTGCTCACATAACCCCCGAGGCACGCCATGATCTCTCGCTCAATCTCCAAAGTCGCCGCCGCCGCTGCATGCGGCCTGTTGTTTACCTTCGCGACGCCCTTGGCGGGCTCGATTATCGCGCTGCCGGGACTGGTCTCGGTCGCTCACGCTCA
>JANOAW010000075.1:0-1708 GCA_031411355.1 Hyphomicrobiaceae bacterium
CCGAGAACGCCCTGACGGCGGTTCTGCAGCGCTGGCTCGTCGTCTTCGTGACGCTCGCGGTCGCAGCCTCCGGCGTCTACAATTCATGCGAATGCCCATCGACGCCGTCCCGGACATCACGAACGTTCAGGTGCCGATCAACGCGGTCGCGCCGGGCTATTCGCCGCTTGAAGCCGAGCAGCGGGGCTGAGCACGACGAGCTATGCTGTGCTGTCTACGCCCTCAATCGCGACTTCAATCTCATGCTCGAAGGGGGTGCGCGAGTGGAACGAAGCGGTCGATGCGGGTGCCATCGAGCGGGAGCGCGCATGGACCGTGTCTCCGGGCTTTAGGAAGGCCCTGAATTTCGATGGCGGCACGCAGGTCGTCGTCGGAGCGGCCGCTCCGATCCGCTTCGTCGACAACACCAGCAAGCGAGACTACGGGGTGTTCCTCTATCTATCGATCGAACACGCCATCCGTCGAGAGACAAAGTAAGCGCCCTGATTATTGCTCGTGACGCGCGAGTGCGTCGATGATCCTGCACTCGGCGACGGAGCCTTTGGCGCACGCCGTGATCATGCGTGACATTTCGGCTTTCATCTTTCTCAGCCGGCGAATGCGGCTCTCTATGTCGCTCAGGTGACGCTGTGCGATGGCGTCCACGTCGGCGCATGTGCGGTGCGGCTGGTCGGCGAGGGCGAGCAGCTGGCGGATGTCGTCGACGTCGAAGCCGAGTTCGCGCGCATGACGGATGAACCGGAGCCGGCGAACGGCATCGTTGCCGTAGACGCGCCGGTTCGATGCGCTCCGTGCCGTCTCAGGCAACAAGCCGACGCTCTCGTAATAGCGGATGGTCGGAACTTTCACCCCGGCCGCGGTGGCCAGCGCCCCGATTGCGATCGCTCTCTCCATACGTGACATTCCGCTTGATCCTCTAGTCACTAGAGAATGTAAGGTCTTGGGAGATCGAAGCCAAGAGCCGCGACCATGACCACAACGCCCGCACGCCCCGCCTCCACGTCTCGCTTTCGCGTCGGCGGCATGGACTGCGCGGCCTGCGCGCACAAAGTGGATGCAGCCGTGCGCCGGATCGACGGTGTCGTCGATGTGTCCGTGTCGGCCACAGCCGGCACGATGACCGTGCAACACACTCAGGCGTCAGCACCGACTGCGGCGATCACGACGGCAGTGACGGCGCTTGGATACTCGGTCGCGGATCTTCCAGCGCGAGGCGCCGCAGCCAAACAGTCGGCTCCACACAACGACGATCACGATGCACATGACGGCGCCGATGGTCACGATCATGACCACGGTGCGCCGTTCGACGGTCCGTGGTGGCAGGCACCGAAGGCGAAACTGACGCTGGCATGCGGCGTCGCGGTGGCGCTGGCCTATCTGATCGCAAAGGCTGCACCGGGGCTTGGGATGTGGCCCTATGTCGTCGCCATGGCGGTCGGTCTGGTTCCGATCGCGCAGCGCGCCTATCAGGCGGCACGAGCCGGGACGCCGTTCTCGATCGAGATGCTGATGACGATCGCAGCCGTCGGCGCGGTGTTCATCGGGGCTGCGGAAGAGGCGGCGGCCGTGGTCGTTCTGTTCCTCATCGGCGAACTGCTCGAAGGCATCGCCGCCGGACGGGCGCGCGCAAGCATCCGCGCCCTGTCCTCGCTCGTGCCGAAGTCGGCGCTGTTGGAGACGGACGGCAGGACGCGCGAGGTTGCGGCCG
>JANOAW010000076.1:0-3038 GCA_031411355.1 Hyphomicrobiaceae bacterium
CAGCAATTCTGCATCCGGGCGCGGGCCGGTGAAGCCGCCGATGTCGTGTCCGACATTGGACTGCCCCGACAAGGCGAGCGACAGTCCGTTGCGCAAGTTCCATTTGAGTGTGTGCCAGGAGGTTAAATTATCGCCGGTCCATGTTTCTCCGTAGCGCTGCAAGCCTGCCGTGCCAGCGCGCGTGATTGTAAATGGCCGCTGATCTGGGGCCCGCCGCTGGGTTGCCTCGAATGTGGCACGTGTCATCAGCAGCGCGTGCAGTGGGCGCGTCGCGATCGCGTCGAGCGAACGGCCAAAGCCGGTCGCACTTGCATCCTCGCGGCCGATTTCGTGCTCGTTGTTGTCGTTCCAGCCGGCCGTGAATCCGACGTCCAGCACCTGCTTGGCGAGACGCTCCTGCCACCACTGGATCGTGACCGGATTGGTGAAGTCGAGATACGAGCCCATGCCGTCCCAGAACTGTTCGAGCACGGGTTCACCGCGGCTGTCTTTGATGAAACCACCCGCGGCTTTCACGCTCGCATAATCGGGATGATCATCGATCAGCACTGGCTTCAAGTTGGCAACTGTTGGAAACCCCATGCCGGAGAGTTTTTCGAACAGCGCTTTCGGTTCGGGGAATTTGTCCTTGTTCCACGTAAACACATACCGCCTCTTACCCCGGCTCGAATAGCCGGAGCCGAAGTGGATCGCGCTGATTGCGATGTCCTCGGCGCGGCAGTTGTCTGCAAAGGCGCTGATGACGGCCTGCGCGTTGGCATCGTCGGCGTGGTGCATGGTCGTGAAGGCGAAGCCGAAACTCCATTTCGGCGGCAACGCGGGCCGCCCCGTCAGCAACGTGAAACGTCGCGTGACGGCTGCCACATCCGGCCCTGCAATCAGCCAAAGGTCCATGCCCGGTTCTTCAGCTTCGACGTAGCGATAGATGCCGTGATAGTTGGACCGCTCATTGCCCAGATCGAACGTCATGGGCGCCAAAGTGTCGTAGAACATGCCGCCGGCAACAACGCTCTCGCCCTCACCCGCGCGCACGATCATGAACGGCACATGCTTGTATTGCGGGTCGCCAAGCTCAGCGTCGTAGCCGAGCGCATCCAGCTGCAACACCCGAAACCTGCGTCCCGTGCGATCGAGCGGCCCGGTCTTGTCGCCGAGCCCGAAATGTCTGTCTGTCGAGCCCCGGCGCTGAAAATGGCGAACGCGCGTACCGCGTTCGGTGGTTGCGAACCCGCCCGTGGCACGGTCCTCGATCCATGGCAGCCAACGTCCCGCCACGCGCTGTTCGACGGCGAGCCGGAAAGGTGACCCCGTCAGGGTCAGCCGGACGTTGCCGGCGGTCAGACGCGTCGACGTAGCGTCCGTCGTAACGGTGACGGCCACTGGGGCAAACCCCGCGACATCGTCTCGGTCGCGGCCCTGCCACGGCACGTCACCCTCGGGCGCGACCATCCACGTGCGGTCGAGAGGCAATCCGTTGGCTGGTTCGACGACGATGCGCAGCAGATCGTCCGACATGGCACGGACCCGCAACCGCCAGCCGTCGTCAAGCAGCGCGTCCAGCCCCCGCGCGTGCGGCGTCACGGCGGTCAGAAATCGAAAAATGTGCATGGGTTGCGTCTCGCTCAGACGAGTGGCGGCAAGACCGCGCCCGTTGCGGCATTGAACAGATGGCGGATGCCGATGTCGCCCAATACGACGCCGATGGTCTCGCCGCGCACGACCTTGGTCTGGCCGGGCAGGCGAACGGACAGCGTTTCGCCGGATGGCACGGTGCCGTGCAGATAGCTTTCGCCGCCGAGTTGTTCCGTCAGCGTGACCATGAGGGGCACATCACCCGCACCGGTCTCGACGGGCCGAATATGTTCGGGTCGAATGCCGAGCTTGACCGCGCTGCCGGGCGCGAGATCCGTGGTGCAGTCGACGGCGACGGCGCCGCCTGCATCGAGAACTGCCGTTTCACCGCGGGCTGCCGACGCGCCGAGCGTGCCCGCCAGAAAGTTCATGCGGGGCGAACCGATAAAACCGGCAACGAATAGATTTGCAGGGCGATTGTAGAGATCCAGCGGTTTGCCGAACTGCTCGAGCCGCCCGTCGCGCAGCACAGCGATACGATCTGCCATGGTCATGGCCTCGACCTGGTCGTGGGTGACGTAGATCATCGTGTTGCCGAGGCGTTGGTGCAGATCGCCGATCTCGACGCGCATCTGCACGCGCAGCTCAGCATCGAGGTTCGAGAGCGGCTCGTCGAACAGGAAGATCTTCGGCTCCCGCACCACCGCGCGGCCGATCGCAACGCGCTGGCGCTGGCCGCCGGAGAGCTGACCCGGACGGCGCTCGAGCAAGGTCTCCATACGCAGCATGCGGGCGGCTTCATCGACGCGCCGTTTGATCTCGGGTTTCGGCGTCTTGATGTTTTCCAAGCCGAACGACAAATTCTGGCGCACGCTCATATGCGGATACAGCGCGTAGCTCTGGAACACCATGGCGAGCCCGCGCTCGGCCGCCGTGATGTCGTTGACGCGCTGGCCGTCGATCAGGATGTCGCCCGAGGTCGCGCTTTCAAGTCCCGCGATCATGCGCAGGAGCGTTGATTTTCCGCAGCCCGAGGGGCCGACGAAAACCGTGAACTCGCCGTGGCTCACCGCGAGGTCAATGCCTTTGATGACGTTGGTCGCGCCGAAGCTCTTGGTGATGGCTTTGAGGTCGAGAGTGGACATCACTTCAGTCCCGTGTTGGCGATGCCGGTCGTGATGTGCTTCTGCAGAAACACGAACACGAGCGTGACCGGCAACAAGGTCAAGACTGTCATCGCCAGCAGATAATGCATGTTGTCGTTGAGCTCGCCCTTGAAGGTCGAGAGGCCGAGCTGCAGCGTGAACACTTCCGACTGCGTGAGCACGATCAGCGGCCACATGAAGTCGTTCCAGCGCCACATGACCGAGAGGATCGCCAGCACTGACAGCGCCGGCAAACTCAGCGGCAGCATGATGCGCCAGAAGATCTTCCACTCCGAGGCGCTGTCCATGCGGGCGGCTTCC
>JANOAW010000077.1:0-2074 GCA_031411355.1 Hyphomicrobiaceae bacterium
CGGGCGGCCAGGGCCTCGCGCGCTATATCTTGGACAACCCCACGCTGGTCGCCGGCAAGAGCGTGCTCGATCTCGGTGCAGGATCGGGCCTTGGTGCCATCGCCGCAGCGATGGCGGGTGCACGCGCTGTGCTGTGCTCGGACATCGATCCGATGGCGGTGGCGGTGTGCCATCTCAATGCCGCAGCGAACGGCGTCACCCTCGAGGTGACTTCGGCAGACCTGCTCGGCGAACCGCCCGTCGCCGACGTTATTTTGATCGGCGATCTGGTTTATGAGCCCGATCTACAGATTCGCGTCGGCCTTCTACTAGATGCGGCGCGTGCGGCCGGAATTCCCGTACTCTATGGCGATCGGACGACGGCACGACGACCGCGACAGGATTTTCGCATGCTGGTCGAATACGAGGCGCCGCTGACGCCAGCCCTGGTCGACGATTTCATCGAACGCGCGCGCGTGTGGGCATTGTAACGTCGTCAGTCGTCAGTGCATCGCCTGCGAGCGCGGACCGAAATCAGGCTGCAGGATGGGCGGCGGCAGGGCGTCGAAAGCCGCAGTCAACGACCGCTGCTGGTCGGCGATGCCGCCATCGATACGACGCAGTTCTTCAGCGACCGATGTCAGTCGTGACGAGATCTTGGTGACCAGGAATTCAGCCAGAACCTGATCGTCCATCATCAATCGATGCATGGTGTCGCGCGAAAAGCGGAGGGCCTTCACGGGCCCGCGCGCGATCACCGATGTGCCGTACACGTGCTCGATGAACATGGCCATTTCGCCGATCACGGAACCGGGCGCGACGAACTCGCGATCGTCCGGCAAGGCACCAAAACTTTCTGCCGGACCACTGACGATCACGATCGATGCTTTGCCCTGCTGGCCAGCCTCCGCAATCGTCTGTGCTTCGCGATAGGTCACACGTTCCGCGCTGCGCGCCAGGACGGCCAACCGATCAGTGTCGAGCCCTTGAAACAGGCGGACCCGCAACAGCGGTGCCACGAGCGCATCGATGGACATTTCGGCATATCCCAACTGATCCTGGCGCAGACGAGCTGGCCACGAGCGAACTTCCGGACGCGACAACTGTGAAACGCGACACGGCTGGCCGATTGGAACTTCCACCAATCGAACTGGGCCCGAAACGGGCGCCGTCGAACTGCCCCATGTACGGCTGAAATCGGGCGACCGTCCAGGGGGGCTGTGGACACTCTGGGGACGAAATGGGGATGTCGCGACCAAACGCGTCGTCAAGATCAGGGAATAACCGGCAAATTCAGGATGCGGTCGATTGCGGCAGTTTCACCGGCGACAACCTGCTGTTTCCACCGACCACATGAGACAGTCTGCTCATCGCTCACGGCGCATCGCCACGGAGATTTCAAATGGCCCGCTTCAGCCTTGCCGCTCTCGCCCTGACGCTGTCGATCGCGTCGTCCGCTCATGCCGCCGGCATTCAGACGATCGATTGCGCCGTCGATCTGGGCACGGCGTCCGAGCGCACGATCTGCGACAGTCAACGGCTGCAGATACTCGATGCGAAGATCACCGAAGTCTATGCAGATCTGATGACCAGCCGGCGCGTGCCGACCGACGCCAAGGCCCGCGTCCGCGAAAGCCAATATCGCTTCCTCGAGCGCCGCAACGCCTGCGGCGCGGATCGACTGTGCCTGCAAGAGGTGATGGAGCGGCGCCTGTCGCGCATCCACGCCTACCTCTGACACACCGTCATCACCAGCTCATTGCCAAGGAGGCCATTTTTGTGTGTCCCACCTTCGATGATCGCGGGTTCCCCTGCCTTGCGGTCATCGAAGGTGTATTCTCTTAAAATTCCTGGCGCACGGGCGGCCAACTACAGGTTCTGAATGGGCACCCTTTTATTTAAACCGGCGCGCCCACTCATTCCATGTCGCTGTCGCCGGCCTTCAACCAATTGAAATGAATCGGAAAACCTTCGCCCAGAAGCATACTCACGACTTCCGACAGCGGCAGGCCGACGACGTTAGTGTAGCTGCCGGCGATTTTCTGGACGAAACAGCCGGCGAGACCTTGGATGGCATAGCCGCCGGCCTTGCCAC
>JANOAW010000078.1:0-3905 GCA_031411355.1 Hyphomicrobiaceae bacterium
GAGCCGATGCACTTGCCGCTGGCTGAATATTGGATGGTGGTTTCCTGGCCCGGACGGAGCGACACCTGACCTTGTGCGGGTTGTGCCGTGATGGTGATTTTCACCGGGTCGATGGATTTACAGGCGCTGTCGAAGCCGGCCATCACGAACACCCGCGCCGCGCGCTCCGGTACTACTTTGGTGCCGCGTTCCTGCGCTGAGAGTGGCTGGCCGACCGCGTTCAGCGATACGAGAATTGCTGTAGCGGCTGCCATGAAGAGGCGGGTCATGTAAGGGCTCCGCGAACCGATTCGCTGCGCCGACCTTATCACGACCCCACATATCCCGATAACGTGCAGCGAACAGGTCTCTGTTAGTTCTGGGCGGGGGCTGGGGATGGGGCATTCACGGATGCGGCTCGGCGCGTCGACGGCGCAAAGCGGCGCAGATCCTGTGTGATGCGCAGCGCATTGGCTTCGTCGCCGAGACGCGCGCGATAGATCTGTACGTTGGAGAGCACTTTCTGGACGTATTCGCGCGTCTCCTCGAAGGGAATGCGGTTGATCCAGTCGATCGGATCGACGTTCGGATCCCTGGGATCGCCGAATTCGCGGATCCACTGACGTGCGCGGCCAGGGCCGGCGTTATAGCCAGCGAGCGTCAACACGTAGGAGCCGGTGAACTCGTCCATGCGGTCGCCGAGATAGGCTGAGCCCATCATCGCATTATAGGCCTTGTCCGTCATCAGACGGTCGATCTCGCATTTGGTGATCTTGTAGTCTTTACACACGTGCTGCGCCGTAATGGTCATGACCTGAAGCAGTCCCTTGGCGCCTGCGCCCGACTTGGTCGCTTGCGAGAACTCGCTTTCCTGACGCGCGACGCCGAGCAGAAACGCTGCTTCGGGGGGAGCGCGCAGAGGTTGATAGGCCGGCATCGGATGGATCGGGTAGGCGTAGGTGATGAGATTAAAGCCGCGGGCGACCGATGCTTTGGCCAATCGCACCGACATCTGCGTGTCACCGATCGCCTCGGCGAGATGGGCGATCATGGCATGTTCTGGTTCCGTCATGCTGGCATTGCGCAGCGCGACGAGAAGAGCCCGGGTGACGCTCTGGTCCAAGCCCGACCGGCGCGCCACGGCGACCGCCTTGACGGCATCGCGCGCCATGAATTTTTCGGCCTCCGCCTGCGTCGCGAGGCGTGGCGGCGGGGCCTTCAGCTCGGTCCGTTCGGGTTGCAGCGCCTGCATCGAGAGCAAGCCGAAGAAGGTGTCGACGTGCTTGGCCGCCTGCTCGTAGTGCGCCCGTACGGCTGCCTTATCGTCGCGAGCTTCGTAGGTTTTCGCGAGCCACCACGCCGCGCGGGCACGGCTCTGAGGCCCGTCCGCCGCCGCCTCCAGATCCTTGAAATGCACCTCGGCCGCCGTCGAATCGGCAAGATGGCGCAGCGCTAGCCAACCGGCGGTAAAGCTCGCGTCCTTTCGGGCTTTGACGCCGAGTGGAGCGCCTGCGTCCTTGACCAGTGCGTAGGCAGCCTTTGCGTCTCCACTCTTGAGGGCTTCGTAGGCAGCGAGCCGCCGCTCTTCCCACCAATCGTCGAGGCTGACGGCGACGGACGGATCGGTTGGTGCATCGAGCAAAATCTGGCGTGCGTCCGCGATACGGCCCGAGCGGCGATGCCATTGGGCCAGATTGAATGCAAAACCCCAATCGGCCTTCGGGTTGATGGCGGCGTCGGCGGGGAGGGCTGCCATCAGTTTGCCGGCGTCCGGCGCGCGCAAAAATACAGCCAAGCGTGCATTCGCCTTCGCCCGCTCGGGCTCGGACAGGAACGGAATGACACGTCGGACAAGGGCTGCGCGGTCTTTGCGATCGCCCTCCCAGCGCTGGTCGTCCATCAACAAGCGATCCAGCCGCCACTGATGATCTTCAGCTTTTAAAAGCCGGCCGAATCGATCGACGAAGCCATTCTCGAGTGACGCTGGTATGTCGCCCGTGCGCCACGCCTTGGACGCCAATCGATAGGCACCGTCCTCGTCCTGTTCAGCCAAATGCGCTGAGGCCAGAGCCGCGAGGCCAATGGCCGTCTTGGGCTCCTGGTCGGCGAAAAAGGCCTTGATGTCTTTCGCCGAACCGCCGGTCATGAAGACATATTCTTCGGCTCGTTGCGTGAGCAGGTCGCGGTTGGGCCAATCCGGGTTGGCTGCGAGGAATGCGCGGATTTCGCGGCCGGTGCCGGCTCCCGCCCGCAACAAATGCCAGTCGACCAGTTTGCGGGCGGTTGGATCGACAATCAGGTCTCTATGGCTTCGAACAGAGGCGACCCCAGCATTGCCTGCAAACGCATCCCGCACATGCGTCGCGTCCTCAATCGAGACGGCCAAAGTTCGGATCGGGGCGAGCAAACTGTCGACCGCTGCGATGTAATCCGTTTCGCCGACCGGCTGCGTGTGTGCCGGGCGGGCCGGCTCGGTCGATCGAGGTGGGACGGGGCGCGCCGCCTGCGTATTCGGCGCGGGTTCGGAGTTCGATGCCGACGCCGTCGGCCCCTCAGCTGCGACGATCGGTGCGGTTCTTGCGGGGGCGGCCGGTTCAGTCACCGGTGGATCGATGGGCGCCGATTTGGACGCGCCGGGTGCCGGCGACGCGGTCGACTGATCCGGCAACGTCGCCGTGGTCAGGGGACGGTCGGTGATCAAAGGACGGTTGGGACCAAAGGGCCGATCACCGGTCAAAGGACGGTCGAAAGTCGCGGATGGCCGAGCGGGGCTCGGTGCAGGGGCCGCCACAACCTCGGCGGTTTCGCGCGGCCAGACGTTCGGCATCGGCCATGGTTGCTCTGCGTAGCTGAAACCGACCACTGCGATGCCGGCGAAGGCAAGCGTATTTATAGCCCCGCCGATCATACGGCCGATGTGGCGACGCAATGGCGTGCGTGGCTTCGATGCCGCAGTCGGCGCGACACCGGCCGCGGGTTGCTGCATCACCACGAGCGCCGTGCCGGTGGTCGGCGCACGAGCCGTATCGTCGGACTTCAGCTGCATCCGGTCGCCTTCTCCTGCTGCAACGTTCGACACGGACCACCCACTGCTTCTCCACCAGCTCGGTGCGGGCCAATCCGGCACGCCGTCACTTGGCGGATCTTGCAGCCTTTTCACGACCGCTCAAGACACGGTGCATCGTCAAAATCACCGATCTACGTCTTCCGTGAACTTAGCAAAAACACTTCGGCTATTCAAGTTTCGGCATCACTCATCGGCGCTGGTGCGGACCGACCTGTATTTGTAGCCGTGACAGTCGGCTCGGCTGCGCTTACATCTGTGTCGGCGAGTGTCGGCACCTATTACGCCGAGACTGAACTGAGAATGAAACGAGCGAAGAGATCCCGGTCATGACGCGTAGCGCGACGACACTCGGCTTGCATGGCTCCAACACTGCCCTCATCACGCCGTTCAAAGGCGGTAAAATCGACGCCCAGGGCTTCACCCGCTTCGTCGACTGGCAGATCGCGGAGGGCACGAATGGATTGGTTCCGGTCGGGACCACAGGCGAAACGCCGACACTCAGCCATGAGGAACATATGGAGGTGGTCGACCTCTGCATCAAGGCGGCCCGTAAACGCGTTCCCGTCATTGCGGGGGCCGGATCGAATTCGACCGACGAGGCAATCATGCTGACGCGCTTCGCCAAACAGGCCGGCGCGGACGCGGTTTTGCATTCCACCGGCTATTACAACAAGCCCACGCAAGAGGGACTTTATCTGCACTTCAAAGCCATTAGCGACGCGGTCGATCTGCCGATCATCGTCTACAACGTCCCCGGCCGTGCGGTCGTCGACATTTCGGCTGAAACGTTTGCGCGCATGTGTGACCTCAAGAACGTGGTCGGCATCAAGGACGCGACGTCGAACATGGCGCGTCAATC
>JANOAW010000079.1:0-4157 GCA_031411355.1 Hyphomicrobiaceae bacterium
TGGCGGCGGCGCGGCCGCGCCGATAAGATTTAACGCCTCGGCCGCGCTCGTGCCACGCACATCGAGCCATGCGTCGATCGCCGGCCCCGACAACGGCACGGGCATGCGATCATCGATGACGCGCACCGTGTCCAAGGCAGCTGGCACAGTCAGAATTGCCAGCGTCTCGATCTCGCTGCCGTCTGCGCCAAGCCAATGATCCCACAACGCGGCCAACGCCAGAGGCGGCGCGCCAATTGTCGGATGCCTCAGCATATAGGCTTGTTTCTCACCAGCTTTACCGCGCCAGGCATACCAACCGTTCGCCGGCACGACGCAGCGACGGTGTCGCATCGGCGTCTTGAACGACGGCTTCTCATTGGCGGTCTCGGCACGCGCCGTGACGAGGGTTGCAAAGTCACGCGGATCTTTCACCCAATGCGGGATCAGCCCCCAGCGCACGAGCGCCAATTCCCGTTCGGTGTTGGCCTCCATGCCCGGACGTCGACGCACGATCATGACCGGTTGCGTCGGCGCGATATTGTAGCGAGCGGGATAGGCGATGCCACCGCCGGCGTGGAACGTGGCCTGCACTGCAGCCAGCGGCGTCGTGAGATAAAACCGTGTGCACATTCTGCACATGTACAATTTTCCGCCGGCTCCCCCCAAGGATTTTCGACGCTGCCGCGTCTGACTTTTCGAAATCGATCCGCCGTGCCGTAGTCCGACAGGCCGCCCCGAGTGCTCCATCATGCGCGTGCAAACTACCGACACACTGCCGACGATCGGCCGCCGCATTCTGAGCGCCAGTCTCGGCAGCATGAGACACACCATGGCCTCCTTCCAGATCAACCCGCGTGACGCGCGCATCTGGCAGATCGTGGCGCTGTCGCTGCTGTTGGCCTTCGGATTGGCCAAACTCGGCTTCGATCAACACCTGTCATCTGTGGCCTTGATCCTCGCCACCGCGCTTGCGACGCAATATCTGGGCGGGCGCTGTGTCGGCTTGGCGCGCTTTGATCCCATGAGCCCGCTCATCACAGGGCTATCGCTTTCGATCCTGTTGCGCGCAGCTGAACCGGCTTGGCTGATGCTCGCTGCCATGCTGGCGATCGGCTCGAAGTTCGTCATCCGCTACGACGGCAAACATATCTTCAACCCCGCCAACTTCGCACTCGGCGCACTCATCCTTGCAGCGCCGCTGGTCGGTTTCACACCGGCCTGGATTTCGCCGGCGCAGTGGGGCAGCGCGACGTGGGCGGCCTTCTTGTTCCTTTCGCTCGCCATCCTGGTGCTGTCGCGTGCCAGACGCGCCGACATCGCGATCGCGTTCCTGGCCACGTATGTCGCGATCCTGTTCGCCCGCGCGGTTTATCTCGGCGATCCCATGACAATCCCAATCAAACAGATGCAATCCGGCGCGCTGCTGCTGTTCGCCTTCTTCATGATCTCCGACCCCAAAACGACGCCCGACACACGCCAGATGCGCATCGTGTTCGCGATCGTGGTGGCGATGGCTGCGGCTTACATCAACTTCGTGCTCTGGCGTCCGGAGGGTCTCGTGTTCGCCTTGTTCCTGCTCTCACCCGCCGTGCCGTTGCTCGATCGGTTGGCACAAGGTCGACGCCGCGTCCCGCGCTTCGCGTGGTCGAAACCGGTGGTCAATTAAAAGAACTAATGCAGACATTCAGCTTGCAGACAGTTCCAATGCAACCCGCCCCTCAATGGAGCCTTCGATGAAACACCTCGTCCTCGCCGCCGCCGTGTCGTTCGCAGCCCTGACGGCTGCGGCACCTGCTCAGGCCTTCTGCGGCTTTTATGTCGCCAAGGCCGATGCCAAACTTTTCAACAAAGCTTCAAAGGTCGTCGTCGCACGCACCGGTGAGACGACAGCCGTCACCATGGCCAGCGACTACCAAGGTGACCTGCGCGAGTTCGCACTCGTCGTACCCGTGCCGACGGTGATTAAAAAAGATCAGATCTCGATCTCGGAGAATGCGATCGTCGACCATCTGGATGCCTATAGCGCCCCGCGCCTGGTCGAATATTTCGATCCCGATCCGTGCCGTCCGATGCCGATCCCGCGCGCGGCGATGACCATGTCGGCGCCGACGGGTGGCGCGTCGGCCGACACGGTGCGTCGCGGTGCCGCAGCTCTCGGCGTGAAAGTCGAAGCCCAGTACACGGTTGGCGAATACGACATCGCCATCCTCTCGGCCAAGGAGAGCGATGGCCTCACCACGTACCTGAACGACGAGGGCTACAAGATACCGGCCGGCGCAGCGCCTGTGCTTGCGTCCTACATCAAGCAGGACATGAAGTTCTTCGTCGCGCGTGTGAACCTGAAGGAACAGGAGAAATCCGGTGCCCGCTATCTGCGCCCGATCCAGGTCCGCTACCAGACCCCGAAGTTCATGCTGCCGATCCGTCTCGGCACCGTCAACGCAGATGGACCACAAGATATGATCGTCCTGATGCTGACGGAAAAAGGCCGTGTCGAGACGACCAACTATCGTTCCGTAAAAATCCCCTCCAACGTCGAAATCCCCATTTTCGCCAAGCAGGAGTTCGGGGCGTTCTACAAAGCCATGTTCGACACGCAGGTGAAGAAAGACGGCCAGAAGGCCGTGTATCTCGAATACGCCTGGGATATGGGCTGGTGCGACCCATGTGCTGCTGATCCCGTGCCCAACGACAAGCTGGTGGCACTCGGCGCGACATGGGTGACCGGCGGCGACACGCCAGCGACCAGCCAACCCGGCCAGCCACCTGTCATGCAGCGGCGCATGCCACGACAAGGCTCGAACGTCTTCGTCACGCGCCTGCATGTCCGTTACGACGCGACCACATTCCCTGAAGACCTGATGTTCCAGGAAACGGCGGACCGCTCGAATTTCCAGGGTCGCTATGTCCTGCGCCATCCCTTCACGGGGGATGCAAAATGCCAGGCCGGTCAGGACTACGCGCGTTCACTCGACATCCGCTTCGCACAAGAGGCGGCGACATTGGCGACACTGACGGGCTGGGATATGGCCGACATCCGCAGAAAAATGGCGGCGAACGGTCAGTCACCCCGATGACGCCGTGCGCAGTCAACTGATCAACAGCAGCCGCGCCGGATCACCCACCCGCGTACGCGGCGCCCGATGGATGCACGGCCGAACCGGGGATCCCGGATAGGCGATGGCGATGCGCCAGAGATTGCCGAGCCCAAATGTATAGGGCTCGGCGCCGGGCCGCACGGCGTAATGCAGATCGTAGTGGTTTTCGGTGAGAAAGGCGGCGAATCCGGCATCGTCCGCGCCGCCATAACACCGAAGCAACAGGTCGCGCGTCGCCGCATCGTCGATACGGCGCTCAGCCGAGTCGTTCCCGATCGCCTCGGAGCAGGCCCCGACATAGGTGCATAGAAACGTGTCCGCAGGCACCGGCGCGCTGTCGACGTGAAATGAGTAGACGTCGGTCGTAATCGGTCCGGAAGCTGCGTCCTCATTGTAGCCCGAGATAACGTCGAGCGTCGGCGCCAGCCCATGATCGGCAAGCAAGGCCAGATCGGCCAGCAGAACACGCCGAGCGATGTCTCCGTCCGGGCCCAGACGCAGCGCGCGCAGGTCGTCGCCGTCGATCGAGGTGATACCGGCGTCGTGCGAGACTTTGGCCACGACCGCCTCGAAATCGCCCGGCAATTGGCGTCGCCAGCACAACGCGTTGACGTCGCCAGCGAACGGCGTCCCGACCAGCTCGGCGAAACTCGCGACAAATCCAACGTGGGGCGATGGTGGCATTTCAAATCCAGGTTGCGATCTCGTCGAGCGGTTTCTTGTCGATCACCGGCACGCGACAGCCGTCGGCTGGATATCCGACGACGAGCAGGATGTACGCTTTTTCACTGTCGGGCCGCCCGCAGATGCCGTTGAGGAAACCCATTGGGCTCGGCGTGTGGGTGAGCGTCGCGAGGCCGGCGTTGTGCAAAGCCGCGATCAGAAAACCAGCCGCGATCCCGACCGACTCGGGCACATAATAATGCTTGGTCTTTTCGCCTGAGCGGGAAATTCCCCACCGTTGGCCGAAAATGCCGATCAACCACGGCGCTGTCTCGAGAAACGGCTTTTCCCAGTCCGTGCCGAGATGTGAGAGAGCACCGAGCCACTCGTCTCCGGCCTTGCCGGCGTAGAAGG
>JANOAW010000080.1:0-3869 GCA_031411355.1 Hyphomicrobiaceae bacterium
CGTGCGCACGCTCAAGCGCCTATCGCCCAAGGCGACCTGGACCGGTGCCGGCATCGGCCGCGAACAGATGACGCTGGCGCGCTGGTCGCTCGAACTCGGCGGCCATTGCCGCACGGGTCTTGAAGATAACGTGCGCCTCGATCGCGACACGCTTGCCCCCTCGAACGCAGCTCTCGTCCAGCAGGTGGTTGCGCTCTGTCCCACGTTCGGCCGCCGCGCGGCAACGGTCGCCGAATCCCGAGCCTTGCTGAAGCTAATGCCGGCCTGAGCTTCTGCCGACCTGAGCGTCGGTCTTTCGCTCAGGCGACGCGGGGCGGAGATCGGCGCACGACGGCGTTCATCCAGGCGGCCGACGGGCCGACGCCACCGAATGTGAACAGGTGCACACCGACGACGTTGCTCTGCGCGTGCGTCGACATGTGTCGCGCGAGCGCGCTCAATTGCTCGCTCGGGTCGGTGTGTGTGACGAGCGTCGCGGCCCGCATGCCTTCGCGGCTGAGTGCCCGCAGCGACGCGCTGACGCCGCACCGATGCGCGTAGCGGATCAAGGCCGTCGGGCTGGTCGGCCCAGCCAGTCCGACATAGACGGGCACGTCGGGATAGGCGCGATCCAACGACGTCACGTGTTCGATGATGCGGGCAGGATGGAACGAAAACTGCGTCACGATGCTCATGCCGAGGCCTTGTGAGCGCGCTGCCGCAACTTTACTGGCGAGCGCGGCCTCGAGCAGCGGCGTTGCAAGCACCGGGTGGCCTTCGGGATAGCTCGGCAACGCGACCTCTCGAATGCCGGCTTCACTCAGCACGCCGTCCACGAGCAGAGACAGGCCATCGCTGTACGGACCGTTGATCTCCGGCATGTCTCCGCCGATGATCAGCACCTTCTTGACACCCGCAACGCCGGCCGCGCGCTCGAGGAAGGCGACCACGTCTGCGCGCGATTTGATCCGCCGCGCTGCGAGATGTGGCACCGGTTCCAGTCCGGCCCGCGTGAGGGCCACCATCGCGTCCATGGATTGATCGAGGCTGTGCTTGGGCAGATGATTGACGAACACCGGTGTGCCGGCCGGCAGAAGCTCGGCGATTTCGCGGGCGTCCTTCGGCCGATGCGCGCCCATTTCAAGCGAGCCGGAAACCACGAGGTCGGCCGCCTGCCGATCGATACGCGCCAGCGCCGCCGCATCGTAACCGAGCGGTCTCCCCTTGGAGTCGTCGTGGGTGTGAGACAGGGCCATGGGGTCACCTTGAAGTGCTGAGCCGATGTTGGAATCTCTTCGACGCCCAAAGAGAGTATTGCTCGCGGTCATCCGGTTGGAGCGGGCGCCCCGCGCTTCACTCTCGTTTGCGTGACACGATATACGACTCGTCCTGGAACCAGAGGCGACCGTTCCGCTGCAGCGCATCGCGCGTCGCATCGAGATAGCGCCGCGATCCCATGACCTCGGTCAGCCGTTCGTCGTCGATCTGATTGACATAGACCGCCGCGTTCCAAGCCGCGAACAAGGTGCTCGTGCCGATGCCGGCACCTGAGATTTCCGATGGCAGCGTGTGCATGTCGTAACGGAATACGGCCCGATCGTCTGCATAAGCATTGAAATTGTAGTGCCGCGCCTCTTTGCCGAGAGTGTGCTTCACCGAACGCAGGATGTCATGGCGATCATGTTCGAACGGTTTTTCGTCGGGCCAGACCCCGCGCACGATCTCCAAGCCCGGATCGCCGCCGCACGAGTGGATACCGATCAGCCGTCCGCCGGGGCGCAGCGCCCGTGCCAGGGGGGCGACGACCTTTTCGGCTTTGAATTCCGGTGTGACGCGCAACCTGTAGGGCTGCGAGGCGATGGCGAGATCATAGTCGGCCGTGGCTCGCCCCGGTTTTGGGATGACGTCGTGCAACAGGAAGCGCATGTCTTCGCGATAAATGACCATGACGGTCGGGCGTTCGTAGATCGGATTGCCTGTTTTAGCCGAGTGTTTGGCCTGCCAGTTCTCGGCCAGGAACGGCTCCAGCGCATCGATCTGGCTGGCGAAATCGTCCGACGTCGACCCTGTCAGTTTGACCTCGTTCCACTTCAAAGCTGCTGCGGCAGAGACGGCTCGCGGCGCCAGCCACGGTGCCTCGGAATAATACATGTTGGTGACGATCAGCACGGTCGCCGGATGCTCGAAAAACCGGTCCGCCATTTTATCCAAGGACAGGCGTACGTCTTCAAGGCTGATTTCCTTGCCGACAATGTAGAACGGCGTGGTCGGGAACCGGCGGTGCATCTGGCGCATGACACGCGTCAGGACCGTCCCATCGCCCATGCCCGCATCGAACAGACGTAGTGCTGGCGGCTCGGGCGCGACGTGTTGCACTTCCATGCCGACGCGCTGGGCGATGACACTTTTCTCAGAGCATGTGTTGACGAACAGCAGGTATTTTTGGCGGTTGTCGAAGAAGCGAAAATTCTTCTGCCGCTCAGCTGAATCGACCGCCGCGCCATCGCTCACCGAGCGCTTGGGGGCGATGCGCACCAGGGGCATCAATTCCGGCGGTGCCACGGGCGCAGTCGCCCCATGTTCGGCCATGAATTTGCTCACCCGTTCGAGCGTCTCCGGCGTCACCCGGGCGCCATCGCGCAAGCGTGACACGAATTTGCCGTCGTTGACCGCGCGGCGACCGAAAGTCGATTCGGCCATCTTCAACTGCCGGCAAAGGTCGGCAATCGCATCCAGGAGCCCATGCGTTGGAGCCGCAACGTTACTCGGCTGATCGGTCCGCATGTCCACACCAAATCTCCCTTATGGTCAGGATTGCTCAGAAGTTAGGGAGCGCCGGTGTGGGAACGCAACCACAAACCGCAGCGCTCTTTGTGTGGGACGAATCCCACGGCAAGGCTCCCGGGACGTCTCGAGCGGACGTGTCCGTCACCCGCTCACCTCCGTTGTGTGCGCTGCACCATTTTTGGAGGTGACGTCGTTGCCTCATGACAGGCAAAGAGTATAAAATTTTCTGTTGCCGGCATTTTTGTAAGAAAATGCTACTTTTTGCTGTCGCATGTCGTATTCAGTAGAATTTTATGCTATATCCGTGTGCCGTTGAGCTCAGTTGCGAGGTCACATGCTTCACATCCAACATCCGCCCGTCGCGCCGATGCCGATCACCCTGGTTGTGCGCTTGATTGATGGCGCGCGCTTCTCGCTGTCGGCACCCGCGGGCACGCGCGCGGTCGATGCCATTCGCGCCTACGGCTTGCCGCTGAAGGCTGAGTGCGAGGGGCAATGCCATTGCACGAGTTGCCACGTCCGCATGTCCGCCGACTGGGCCGATCGCGTCGCGGCCCCGAGTGACGAAGAGGCGGCGACGTTGCGCGCGACGTCGGGCGTCGATCCGACGTCGCGATTGTTGTGCCGCGTGACCCTGACCCCGGAGCTCGACGGGCTCGACATCGAGATCGATCCATCCAGCCTCGTGCCGCAGACGTCATGGGCGGCCGGCTGAGCCAGCGTTCCGATCACATGAGGTTGTTTCCATGAACGCTCTGCTGCCGAAGTCGGCACCATTTTCGACCGACGATATCGACGCGCTGAACCGCCTGGTCGGTCGAGCCAACGCGCTTCAACGCAGTTGGCTGTCGGGCTTTCTCGCCGGCGTCGATGCAGCCAACAGCTCGATCGCTCAGCCGGCCGCGCCGCCGCGCGTCAAGGAAACGGTGACAATTCTCTACGGCAGCGAAACCGGCAACGCTGAAGGGCTCGCTCTGAAAGCCCGCAAAGCGGCGCTAAAGCTCGGCTTCGACGCCCGCGTGCTCGACATGTCCGATGCCAGTCCCGCAATCATCGCGAAGGCGAAAAATCTGATCGTGATCGTCGCCACCTGGGGCGAAGGC
>JANOAW010000081.1:0-6960 GCA_031411355.1 Hyphomicrobiaceae bacterium
GACGCCGCGATCCGTGCGCAGACGCGCGATCAGCGCGTAGAGATCGGCTTCCCCGGCGTAGTCGACGCCGCGCACCGGCTCGTCGAGGACCAGCAAGGTCGGATTGCGCAAGAGGGCGCGGGCGAGCAGCACTCTTTGTAATTCTCCGCCCGACAATTCGCTGAACTGGCGGTCGAGGAGTGCCGGCGCGCCGACTTCCTCGATGATTGCCTGTTGCGTCTTGCGATCGCGTGCGCGACCGAGCGCCAGGAAGCGTTCGACGGTCATGGGAATAGCTCGATCGAGATCGAAGCGCTGCGGCACGTATCCGACGACTAGATCGCCCGATCTGACGACCGTACCCGTATCGAGCGTTTCGAGGCCGAGCAGGGAGCGCACCAGCGTGGTCTTGCCGGCGCCGTTGGGGCCGATCAGCGTGACAATCTCGCCTGGTCCAATCTCGATGTCGACGGCCTGCAACACGGCGCGCGACCCGCGCATGACTGTGAGGTTACGCGCTGAAAGCAACGCGCGCTCGTCGTGAGGTCGTGGCGTGCGCGGCGGATGATCATGATGATCGTGATGATCGTGATCGTTTCCATCGTGCGGGTGATGGTGGCTGTGGGCGACATGAATTGAATTGGCCACGCGCTCAATCTCCCCGGCCGGCGGCGCACGCGGCACAGACGCCCGAGACTTCGACGATGCTGCGCATGACCTTGAAAGCCGTCCCCGACGTGGCGGTGTCGATGGCCGCGAACACGCCGCTGCCGTCGATTTCGACCACGCGACCGCAGGCTTCGCAAACCAGCGCAACATGCCGCCGCCCACCATGAGGCGTATGACAGGCAAAGAAGGCGTTCTTGCTCTCCAAGCGGTGTACGACGCCGACCTCGAGCAGAGCATCAATGGCGCGATAGACAGAAATGGGCGCCATGCGCTCACCGGTTTTGCGCACCAGCCTGTCGAGCACATCGTATGCGCCGACGGCATCGTGGGAGCCCGCGATTTCGGCAAAGACCTGTCGACGCAAAGGCGTCAGCTTCGTGCCGCGACCGGCGAACGCCAGTTCAGCTCGTTGCAAAGCCGTTTCAAGGCAGGACGAATGGTCGTGAGGTTCGACGGGCAACGTCACAGTCATATAGCATCGCCGGTTGGAGTGTTGAACGATACGTTACACTGTTTCGATGCCAATGGCGAGTTTCGCCTCCCTGCGTTTGGCCGCAACAGCGCAATCTTTGATTGCTGTTTAAACACGTTCCGCAAACGTCCCGTGGTTAATTCAATCACAAGACGTTTTTTGAAATATGCACACTAATTTGGTCGTTTCGAGATCCACCTCAATTCAAATCGCTACTGAGAGTTGTTTTTCTCGCAGTGTGGCTGTTGCGTTCGGTGGTGACTGAGATGACGCGTGCTGCCGTCAGTTGCAGTGGATCGAACAGCCTTCGGAGTCGAGGCGGCGCTCGCCTGTTGATTGCCGCTCTCATGTGCGTCACCGCCGGCTTAACGGCCGTGTGCCGGGCGGCAACGTCTGATGAGCACGACGACGACGACGCGGCGACGCCCTGGTACGAGGGAACCACCAGCAACCACGAGGCCGACCGTGAAAGCTGGGCTGGGGCGGAGGCTTTTCGACGGGTGTGGTCGCTCTATAGCGGGTCGACCTACGCACCGTTTTCGAACTTGCGTCAGGAAGGTTTACGACTGCGCACGGTGTCGGCATTCAGCGCGTATTCCTACGCGGGTCGGCGTTTCGATGCCGCCTCCGGTGGCGCACTCTGGCAGACGTTTCGGGGGCAAGCGCGCACCGTCGACGTGTTGGCCGGATATCAAGTGCGGTCGGGCGATTTGACCGTGAAGCTTTTCGCCGGCTACCAGAACACGGCGATCGCGATCTCACCATTCGATCCGGAAACGATCGTGCAGGGGCAACGACACGGCTTCAAAGGCGCGCTCGAAGTCTGGTACAATATTACGCCAAGAAACTGGATTGCGGCGGACCTGACAGCCGCGACGGCCTTCGGCAGCTATTCCCATCGTATGCGCGTCGCCGATCGCATGTTTGAACATGTATCGCTGGGCATCGAAGCCGCGGCCTTCGGGCACAAAGAGGCGGCGACATACCGGGCGGGCACTTTTTTACGTTTTGACAATGGCACACACGAGGTCTCGGTATCGGCGGGCTGGTCGATGCCGCGCGGCGATTCAGGCCATGCTTATGGCACGGCACAGTGGCTGTATCGGTTTTAGGGGCGAGCTGATCGACGTGCCGCCATTGCCGAACGTGCGTGCGTGCCGTAGCTGCGGCGCATCATCTTCGCCAGATATCGATGCCCATGACCACCGCTGCCGTGCCGAGCTTCGCCTCCCGCTTGTCGCGCAGCCTCGGCGCGGACGCCGACGTGCGGTTCGATCTGGCCAGCCGAGGCCGCTATGCGACCGATGCATCGAGCTATCAGATGATGCCGCTCGGCGTGGTGGTGCCGAAGACGATCGAGGCGGCACTGACCACGCTCGACGAAGCTCGCGCCGCCAAAATACCGATCACGGCGCGCGGCGGCGGAACATCGCAATGCGGCCAGACAATCAACAGCGGGCTTATCATCGACGGCTCGAAACATCTCACGCGCATCCTCGATCTCGACATCGCCGGGCGACTGGTGCGCGTCGAACCGGGCATCGTTCTGGACGAGCTCAATCGCGCATTGAAACCGCATGGACTGTGGTTTCCGGTCGACGTCTCGACAGCCTCGCGGGCAACCATCGGCGGCATGGTCGGCAACAACTCGTGCGGCGGGCGATCACTGCGATACGGCACCACCCGCGACAACGTCGCAGCCATCGACGCCGTGCTCGCCGACGGCACGGCTGCCCGCTTCGACGAGGTCGCGCCGGATTTGTCCGATGTCGCAGCCTCAAGCCCGGTGCGTCGATTGTTCGACGACATGCTCGCGCTCGGCGCTCGTGAGGCAGAGGAGATCCGCGCCCGCTTTCCTAGCGTGCAACGTCGAGTCGGTGGCTACAACATCGATGCGCTGATGCCCGGGCAAAATCGTCTGAACATGGCGCATCTGCTGGTCGGGTCGGAAGGTACGCTCGCCTATTCGACCGCCATCGACTTGAAGCTGTGGCCGGTGCTCGGCAAACGCGCCGTCGGTGTCTGTCATTTCGGTTCATTTCACGCGGCGATGGACGCGGCACAGCATCTTGTGACCCTGAAGCCGATCGCGGTCGAACTGGTGGATGCGACCATGATCGAACTGGCGCGCGCGATCCCCATGTTTCGCCCGACGCTCGACCAGATGGTGCGTGGCGCCCCGAAAGCGCTGCTGCTGATCGAGTTCGACGAGGGGGCCGACGAGAATGCGCGGCGCATGGCACGCCTCAAGGAGTTGATGGGTGATCTCGGCTTCGCCTTCGACAAGTCTGGCGCCCACTTCGGCGGCGTGATCGAGGTTTACGATCCGGCACTCCAGACTGCTATCGCGGATCTGCGCACGTCCGGCCTCAACATCATGATGAGCATGAAGGATGCGCGCAAACCCGTGTCATTCGTCGAAGACTGCGCCGTGCCGTTGCCGCAGCTGGCGGAGTACACAGCCAGGCTGACCGAAGTGTTCGAACGCCACGGCACACGCGGCACCTGGTATGCGCACGCATCCGAAGGCTGCCTGCACGTGCGACCTGTGTTGAATTTAAAACTCGACACGGACCTGAAGGCTATGCGCGCCATCGCTGAGGAAGCATTCGAGCTCGTGCGTCGGTTCAAAGGCTCCCATTCGGGCGAACACGGCGACGGCATCGTGCGCTCGGAATTCCATGACAGCATGTTCGGATCACGCCTCACACGGGCATTCGAGACCGTGAAGGATCTTTTTGATCCGAGCGGATTGTTCAATCCCGGCAAGATCGTGCGCGCGCCCAAGTTCGACGACCGTGGCCTGCTGCGCTTCAACGCCGACTACCGCGACGCGACGATCGCGCCGGCGCTCGACTGGTCGGACTTTCCGGGAGCGGCTGGCGGCCTGCAGGCGGCCGTCGAGATGTGCAACAACAATGGCACGTGCCGCAAGACGACCGGTGGCGCGATGTGCCCGAGCTATCGCGTCACCCGCGACGAAGCCCACGTCACGCGCGGACGCGCCAACACATTACGGCTCGCGCTTTCAGGCCAGCTTGGCGATCGCGCGCACGCGCTCAGCCACGACGATGTCGCAGACGCGATGAAATTGTGCGTGTCCTGCAAGGCCTGCAAACGCGAATGTCCGACCGGGGTCGACATGGCCCGCATGAAGATCGAAGTGCAAGCCGCGCGCGCCGCCGCATTCGGCTATTCGTTGCGCGATCGCCTCGTCGGCTGGTTGCCACGCTACGCACCCTATGCCCGATACGCAGCCGGGCTGCTCAATGTCCGCAATTCAGTGCCCGCGATGGCGCGACTGGTCGAGCGTATCGCCGGCATCAGTGCCACACGACGCCTGCCTCGGTGGCGTCGGGACGCGTTCGACGACGTTCGCCGAGCCGCCACGGGGCAACGCGAGGTCGTGCTGTGGGCGGACACCTTCAACCGCGCGTTCGAACGTGAAAACCTCGATGCGGCAATCGCCGTGCTCGAGGCTGCGGGCTACGGTGTGACGATCGCAATGCCCACGGACGGATCTCGGCGCCCGTTGTGCTGCGGTCGTACCTTTCTGTCGGTCGGCGCTGTCGATGATGCGCGCGACGAAGCCCGACGATCTCTTGCGGCGCTGCTGCCGTTCGCGCGGCGCGGGGTGCCGATCATCGGGCTCGAGCCAAGTTGCCTGTTTACGTTCCGCGACGAGATCCCGACGTTACTGCCGGGCGACGCTGCGCAGTCGGTCGCCGACCACGCGGTCATGTTCGAGGAATTTCTGGCGCGAGAGCAGGCGGCTGGAACATTGTCGCTCGAATTGACACCCGGCCCGGCCAAAATTCTCCTGCACGGCCATTGTCATCAAAAAGCGTTCGCGGCCGTCGCTGCGGTCGAGACGGTCTTGCGCCTCATTCCCGGCGCCGACGTCGAGACCATCGATGCAAGCTGCTGCGGCATGGCCGGCGCTTTCGGTTATCAGACCGAGACCGTTTCGACCTCACTGGCAATGGCGGAATTGGCAGTCTTGCCCGCGGTGCGGGCGGCCGCCGCGGAGACGATCGTGGTCGCCGACGGAACCTCGTGTCGCCACCAGATCGACGCCGGCAGCTCACGCACCGCTGTTCACGTCGCACGCGTGTTGGCCGATCGACTCGGGTTGCGTCAGCACCAGAAGTAGTGTTTTTTCAGCCACACATTGTGGCGACATTGCGAGCATCGGGTGGCATACGGTCGCGAACATACGTATCCGTCGTCGGATAGTTCCGCGTTGCCGAAAAACCCCTTTGGGAGATCGAAATGCGCAAGATCATCGCATCCGCTTTTGTCGCGGCGTTCACCACCGCCTTGATATCTGGCCCTGTCGCAGCTGCGACCGGTCCGGCCAAGTCCAAGATGGGCTGCATCATCGGTAAAGAAAAGTGGAATGCCCTCGACGGCAAGTGCGCCGTGGCGAAACCGGTCGCAAAAGCCAAACCCGCGGCCAAACCCGTTGCGAAACCAGCTGCTAAAAAAGCAGCCTGATTTCGATCGTAAGAAATTTAACGAGACCGTCGGCGCCGCACGCCGGCGGTTTCGTCGTTTTGGTGACCGGTCGCGGGGGCAGATCGAGCGGAAGGCTTTGCTTAACGTGTGTTGCGTATCATAGTGAGACACGTGTTTATGTCGTGTTCGGAGCTTGTCGTCATGAAGTCCCAAGTCGCCGTTCTAGCGGTTGCCGTTTGCCTCGGCGCCTGTGCTGCAGCAACCTCCGCACCCAACAGCCTCGGCGCGCGGTCGGCGAAACACGGCCCTGGCGACGTGGTGAGGGCCGAAAGCCGGTATGGGCACGGCACCGTATCGGGACCTGTACGTGAGGCGACCCGAGGCCACTTGGAAGTGCGATTGCCAGGGGGAACCTGGCTCGATTGCGGTCGGAGTTGCTCGGAGACTTTGCGTCGCGAGTCGATCGACTTCTGGGAAAGCCGTGGCGGCCGCAACGACCCCGTCGATGGGCCGGCTTATCTGCGCTGGAAATGGTGATAGTCGTTTGGGCGCGCGGCCACGCCGCACCGCGTCATGGATCATTCCCCTGTTAAGAGACCGGATCCGAGAGGCTTGACCGCCGACCAGCAGGACCCGTGTCGACCATGAAGCGCCTCTACGATTGGATGATGCGGCAGGCGGCTGGGCCGAAGGCACCGCATGCTCTGGCGATCGTCTCGTTTGCGGAAAGCTCGTTCTTTCCCATCCCTCCGGACGTCATGTTGATCCCGATGGTGCTCGCCGACCGCACCAAAGCATGGTGGTACGCGACGTTGGCGACCATCTCATCAGTGCTCGGCGGAATCGCCGGCTATGCCATCGGTTACTTTCTGTTCCAGACCATCGGCCAACCGATCCTGCGTTTTTACGGCCACTCGGGCAGCCTCGACACCGTCAAGGCGTGGTTTGCCGAATGGGGCGTCTGGATCTTGATCGCCAAAGGCTGGACGCCGTTCCCCTACAAGGTGCTGACCATCCTGTCCGGCGTCGCCGAAATGGCGCTCGTACCCTTTATCGTCGCGAGCATCATCGCGCGCGCCATGCGCTTTTTCCTGGTCGCGGGACTTTTGTATTTTTACGGCGAGCCAATCAAAGCCTTCATCGAAAAACGACTGACACTGCTCACCACACTGTTCGTCGTCGCATTGGTTGGCGGATTCGTCGCCATCAAGTATGTGCCTCTCCTGTTCAAATGAGCCGTGAGAGGCAGTGTCATCGTGCGTTCCAACCACAGCCACCACAAAACTGACGCTTATCGATTCGGTTCGATCGCGTTGCTCGGCGCGCTCGGTGCGATCCTCCTGGCGCTTGGCTTTGAGCACATCGGCGGCATGAAGCCGTGC
>JANOAW010000082.1:0-15512 GCA_031411355.1 Hyphomicrobiaceae bacterium
CAACGGCGACGGCGTCGACGACATCGCCTTGCAGAACGGTGGCACCATCGTCGATTGGACCATGCAAAACGGTCTCGTCCTCAACGGCGTGATCATGGCTTCGACCAACCCAGCCTTCACCGTGGCGTTCTGAAACTGACCTCGACGTAGGTCGTCCGACTGCAATCGACCCAGAGAGTTGCGTTGCCCCGGCCTTTGGCCGGGGCAATTCGTTTTTGTGATAAGGGGAAAGACGAGAAACTCAACCTTGGATTGGTTTATTTCTAATTCGCCGTCCTTAAAGGTCGTCACTCAGAACGCATCGGACCGCGAATATCAATTTGCTCGTCGAGCAATTAGGCCAGTCGGTAATCCGTTTCTCTTGCGAGACGGATATTCGAGGCGTCGATCTTTCGTGACATTCCGGACCGTTTGACGGTCGTCAAACGCGCGTTCAAGGCCACCGGGGGCGGGCAATGAGCGCGAAGTTTCGTCCGGACATCGAGGGTCTACGCGGTATCGCTGTTTTGCTGGTCGTGATTTATCATGCCGGTTTCAAATCGCTCGGCGGTGGTTTCGTCGGCGTTGACATCTTCTTTGTCATATCGGGCTTTTTAATCACCGATCTGATCAGACGCCAGATCGTCGACGGCACCTTTCAATTCTCCGATTTCTATCTGCGTCGGATTCGACGCCTGTTTCCCGCGGCTTTCTGTACCATCATCGTCAGCTTTCTGGTCGCGATGGCCCTGTTTTCGCCCGCCGACATGAGCCGAATGGGCGGCGAAGCCATCTATGCCGTCGTCGCCATGTCCAATTTATATTACTGGCTGCAGGCTGGATATTTCGATCCGGACGCCATCAGCAAACCGTTGCTGCACACCTGGTCTCTCAGTGTCGAAGAACAGTTTTACCTCGTCTGGCCGGCTCTGATCTGGACAACGCTTCGCGTCTGGGCGCGCGGTTTGACGGCCGTGATCCTTGCCGTCGTCGCCACCAGCACGATCGGCTGTCTCGTCATGATGCAGCTCGATCCGACCGCCGCATTTTTCCTGACGCCGTTTCGCATGTTCGAATTCGCCGTCGGCGGCTACGTGTCGACATTGCGGCCCGCCTCCTCCGGCGTTGGCCGGCTCTCGTTCTGGGGTGGTCTCGTCATCGTCGGCTGGTCGGCGATCACCTATTCAGGCATTACCCCATTCCCTGGGGCGGCGGCGATCCCGCCTGTCATCGGCGCAGCGCTCCTCATCGTCGGCGGCACCAGCCGCGACGCGATGCGCGTCCTCGGCAATCCTCTGCTGCGGTGGTTTGGTCGCATCAGTTATTCGCTGTATCTCGTGCATTGGCCGGTGGCGGTTTTCATCACCTATGCTGCGCCGATCGAGATGATGCCGTATCTGAAACCCGTGCTTCTGATCGCGTCCGTTCTGGCAGCCGTACCGTTGTACTATTGGGTCGAAAAGCATTTCCGCGTGGCAGCAAGCCACTCCGAAAATCTGGGTTTCACACTCGCCTGTTCAGCCGCTGCGATGATGTTCGTGTCTCTCTCGGCCAGCGCCTGGGCGAGCAGCGGATGGATCTGGCGACTGCCAGTCGAAATTCGAAAAGTCGCTGCCATTCCGAAGGAGACTTACGAAAACTATCTCTTCTCCAGAAACGCGGTCTTTTCCGCAACGAAGTTTGCTGGTGACCGACCGAATATTCTGATCGTCGGCGATTCGCAGGCGTCCGATTTCCTGAATGTCCTTGTCGAAACTGGAATCTCGAATACGGCCAACCTCAAGATATTGCCGATTGAAACCCGCTGCGGCGCAGTCCTTGTGCCTGAGGCAAAGCGCGCCGAATATTGGACGAAGCAGAATGTCTGGACGGCACCAAAGCCCGATGTCGCAACGGCCTGTCAGAAGCTCCACGATGATTTCGAGGCGTCAACCGACGTCGCGGATGCCGATGTCATCGTTCTGGCCTCGCTCTGGTATCCGCACACGGTCGAACATGTTGCGCCCACGGTGGCACGGCTCGCCGAGAAGTCCGGCGCCCGTGTCGTCGTCGTCGGCCGCAAGACCCAGAACCGCGGCAGCATTCAGTTGACGTCGGCGCACGGTCGTCGGCTCGGGCTCGAAGAATACGCCTGGAACCACCGCATGGCCGAGACGAACACCATCAACGCGGCGCTCCAGGCGGCCGTTGGGGACCAGTTTTTCGATCTTTTGTCATGGATCTGTCCCGGCCACGGACGCTGCCATGTGTTGACCACGGCTGGCGCCCCAATCCTGTTCGACCAGAGCCATTTCAGCCCCGAGGGGGCGAAATTCATCGGCGAACTCGCCAGTCGCGACCTGGTCGGGCTGACGACAGCCGCTCCACGTGCCCGTTCGCGCCACGTGTCGGAAGTCTGCCGCAAGGATGTCCAGTTCGTCGACGAAGCCGGCTGGCACGACTGCGAGAAGGACGGCCGGTGGATGCGCGCGATGTCCAGTACGTTGCGGGTCGCATTCCCAGCCGACGCTAAAACGCTGTTGCTTCGCGGTTTCACTTTCGGCGTTCAGCGGCGCCTGACCGTGTCGGCCAACGGTCGCATCGTCCACGACGCCATGATCGATGTTGCCGACATCAAAGTCCCGCTCGACGCCAACGATGTATCCCCGCTCGACCTGAAATTCGAGTTCGAGGGGCGCGGCCCTTTCAGCCCCAAGTCGATCGGCGTCTCAGCTGACGATCGCAATCTCAATTTCATGCTGATGGAGATCGCCCCGGGTCGCTGAACGTACCCTCACCTCCGGTCGGCATCGAGCGCGGATTTGAGCAGCAGGGCATTGCCGCCGATCCAGCGATGTCCGTCAGCTGTGATGGGATGTGGTGCCGTCAGCCTTTCGGGGAAACGGGCAAGGTACAACTGCAGCCATCCCGCCCGAGCATTGACCGGCCGCTCCTGGGCGACACCCGCTCGGCGGTCGAAGATGTCAGGCGCGACCAGTCCCGCATGCGTGGCAGCCACCAGACGATGCAACGCGCCGCCCTCGAAGTCGTACCAGTTTTCGCCGCGTGATGCGGCGATCTCAGCCATCACCACGAGCGGCATGACGGCGAACGCGTGATAGAACAGTGCGCGCGATTGCCGCTCCATTTCCTTGGGCAACGTGCCGTCGGCCGCGATGTCGCGCGCCGCATCCCGCATGATCGCTCGCGCCATCTCCCAGTGACGGGGGCTCTCGAGGCCCACCGCGGCGAGACCGAGACCAAGCCAGTACCAATGATTGTTACGGACACGGCCGGGGTCGTCGAAGAAGGCGCGGCTACGATCGGCAAGACGCCGGAGCCACGTCTCGATGCCCGATCGCTGCTCAGACGTGGCGAACGGCCGGACCTTGACATACGCCAGAGCCAAGCCGGTGAAATCCCATTTGCGCTGATAGTCGGCTTGCTGCGACCGCATCGTCCCAAGCAGAGCGCCGCTCTGTGCCCAAGCCTGCATCCAGTTGAGTGCACAGGCGGCTAGGTCGTCTCGGGCTTTCCCAGGCGCGCGTCGCCGGGCCTTGTCGGCGGTCTGCGTCACCTCGCGCACGAACGCCGTCAAAGGCGCGACGGCTGCATCGTGAGCGGCGAGCTTGGCGGCGTCGACTGTCGATCCGGCCTTGTCGCCATAGAAGCGTTGCACGTCGAGATCGACGACGGGGCTCGGAGGCGGACGGCATGTTTCGGCGACCGCCTTCCCGATAAAGCCCGCCTGCCCGATGACGAACGTCGCCAACACTGCGAGTGGTGCCAATGGTACGAGGCGCGCCTGCATGACCACGTCTCCAGCATCCTCGACAAAGTTCGCGCCGTTTGCTCCGATTGGTCGCAAGAACCTGTTAACGAAATGAGAAGCGCATGACCTGGTCCATCGTCGCACGAGACCCCACGAGCGGCGCATTTGCGGTCGCCATCACCACCTGCGCGTTCGCTGTCGGCGCACGATGCCCGTTCGTCCGCGCCGGCGTCGGAGCCGTGGCGACCCAGTCGATGACCAACAGCTACCTCGGGCCGGTCGTCCTCGACGGGCTCTCCCGCGGACTGACACCACGCGCCGCCATCGAAAGCGCGCTGTCGGCCGACGAGGGCGCTGGCATTCGCCAAGTGCACGCGATCGACGCCCAAGGACGGGCGGCCGCCTGGACCGGCAAAAACTGCGTCGACTGGTGTGGGCATCTGACTGCTGACCACGTCTCGGTCGCGGGCAATATGTTGGCGGGTCCAGCCGTCGTCGGCGATACCTTGCGCACGTTCATCGAGCGCACAGAATTGCCCTTTGCCGAACGCCTGCTCGCAGCCCTCGACGCCGGAGAGACAGCCGGCGGCGACAAGCGTGGCCGCCAATCGGCAGCGCTCGTCATCACCACCAGCGAAGACTTTCCCGACATCGACATCCGCGTCGACGATCATCCAACGCCACTCACGGAAGCATCGCGCTTGCTTGCACTCTGGCGTCGAAGCGTCGAGCCGCGCCGTCACTGGTCCCCGCGAAAATCCCGCCCATCGGGCGAAACAAACCTCGATCTGATCGAAAAAACCTGGACCGACGCTGGCCTCGGACTTCGATTTCGTCGATAGCCGCACGCCTTTGGAAGGTCGTCAGCTTACCGAGCAAAAACACTCCATCATCGGCCGGTGCGTGATTGCACGCGGATCTTGTCGGGCGTGATGGTGACGTTGAAGCGCGATAGAAAACTCATGCCGAGCAGCCCGTCGGTGCCATCGCCATAGTTGCCTTTCTGATCCTTCTGCACGATGAGTGGCACGTCGTCGGCTTTGACCGATTTGAGCTGCATCGTGCGCGCGCGTCCACGTTTGCCGTCCGTGAACCCGTTGGCGGTCGACAAGGTAACCGCACTGTTTTCATCGATTGTGACCTTGGCTTTTTCTGCGAATGCTCGACTCATGGAAACCCATGTCGCCCCGGTGTCGAACACGAAGCGTCCCTTGACCCCGTTCACCGTCACGTCGACCAACACGACATCGCCGCGTCGCTGGACCGGAAACGTATCGTCCATGGCAGCTCCGCTCGCACACTTTCCCTTGGCGGAATAATCTGCAATCAGCGTTTTAGCCTGAACGGTGTCGTTGGCCTGCGGATTGGCCGCGACCCAGGCTTCTATTGAAAGGGCCGCATCACAGAACTGGCCGAGTTTTTCGTGTGCACGCGCCTTGCCGGAATACGACGCGCTGGCGATGCGTGATTTGTCCTTGAACAGCTCGATGGCCGTCGCATAGTCGTCGACCGCGCGCTGAAACTGGCCGTCGCGTTCGGCGGCCATGGCCCGCAGAAAAAAGCCGTTGTCGGATAAGCGGTCGGTCTTGATGATCTCGTCCGCGACCGCGATGACCTGTTTGTAGTCCGAAATATCGAGGTAGATATTCGCCGCGGTGCGCAACGCGGGCACGTCGCCATTGCATTGATCGGAAAACGCGACCAAGGCCTTGGCGCCGTCGCGTTTGTAGCTGCTCTTCTTCAACGCAAAACCCAAATTGATGATGGCCGTGCGGTCGCATGCCTCCCGGCTGAGCTCGAGCAGCGGACCCTTGATGGCCGGCACGTCGGCTGCAGCGCGAGGCATACTCATGTCGAGCCGTTTCATGGTCTCGGCCACGATGTCAGGCGTCTGGGCCGCAGCAGCAACGGTCAGAAAGCTCATCGATAAAGCAAAACCGATCCGCCACATTTCGAGTCCCCCCGCGTGCCGCCAAGCGCTGAAACTATGACAGCGGGTCGACAACCAATCAACCGAAGGTTCGCGTCGATCTTTCAGTTTTATATGGGCCGGCAGAGCTGGCACCCGCACCGCAGTTGCCTGTATGAAGCCGGTGAACACGAGCAAGAGCCATCGATGACCGCAGACCTTTCCCTCCCCCTCGACCCTCAATGGACGGAGATCCGCGATGGTGTACGCAATATCTGCGCGCAATTTCCCAATGCCTACTGGGTCGCGCTCGATCATGACGGAGCATATCCCACCGCGTTCGTGACGGCGCTGACCAAGGCCGGTTGGCTCGGTGCGCTGATCCCTGAAACCTATGGCGGCGCTGGACTGCCGTTGTCGGCCGCATGCGCAATACTCGAGACGATTCATCAAACCGGCTGCAACGCCGCCGCCTGTCATGCACAGATGTACACCATGGGCACCTTGCTCAGGCACGGCAACGACGCCCAGAAACAGAAGTATCTGCCCAAGATCGCCAGTGGAGAACTGCGCCTGCAGGCCTTCGGTGTCACCGAACCGACGACGGGCTCCGATACGACCCAATTGAAGACGCGCGCTGAGAAAAAGGGCAACGATCGCTACGTCGTCAACGGCCAGAAAGTCTGGACCAGCCGCGCACTGCAATCGGATCTGATGTTGCTGCTCGCGCGCACGACCCCGGCCGACAAGGTCGCCAAACGCTCGGACGGGCTCTCGGTATTCTTGGTCGATCTGAAGCAGGCTGCCGGCAAGACGGTGCACCTCAAGCCGATCGACGCCATGATCAATCACAACAGCTGCGAAGTCTTTATCGACAACCTCGAAGTCCCCGCCGAAAATCTTATCGGCGTTGAAGGTGAGGGCTTCAAATACATCGTCTCGAGCATGAATGCCGAACGGATCCTCATCGCAGCGGAATGCCTTGGTGACGCGCAATTCTTCATCGACAAGGGCAGCGCCTATGCCCGTGAGCGCCACGTGTTCGGCCGCCCGATCGGACAGAACCAAGGGGTCGCATTCCCGCTCGCGCGGGCACACGCGGACTATGTTGCGGCCGATCTGGTGGTGAAAAAAGCGGCTGCCTTGTACGAGGCGGGACGAGACTGCGGCGCCGAAGCGAATATGGGCAAGATGCTGGCCGCCGACGCGTCCTGGAAAGCCGCCGAAGCCTGCCTGCAGACACACGGCGGGTTCGGCTTTGCGCGTGAATATGGCATCGAGCGCAAATGGCGCGAGACACGCCTTTATCAAACGGCGCCGATCTCGACCAACATGGTGCTGGCGTACGTTGCGCAGCACATCCTCAAATTACCGCGGAGCTATTGACGGAGTTGTCACAACATCCAGCTGCGGGGAAACCAGCTGGACCGAGCGGGATCACCGTAGAGAAAGCTTTTCAAAAACCCGCCGCGATCGAACGGTTGCCACGCCCCGTCCGGTTGCGACAGACGGTCGGCAACCGCATAGAGCGCACACGGGTTGACGCCGAGACCGATGTGACTGGCCTCCACTTCGATATTCTCTGTATCGCGACGACCGTGCGGCGCCTGACGACTGCACTCGAAGGCCACAACGCCGTCGGTGCGACTATAGATCGAACTCGTCGGCACGGGCGGCGCTTTGGCCAGATTGTACATCGCGAGCCGGGTATCGGCCGTTTCACCGCTGGCCAATTCGTAGACGCGCCACGCATTGGTGGACTTGGGATGCCCATTGAAGGGTGTACCGAGCGTAATAACTGACCGAACGCAATCCGGCACCACTTTGGCCGCCTCCCGAGCGTAGATGCCACCGAGGCTCCAGCCGATCAGGCTGACTTTGCGCCCGGTTTCCGCATGCAGTTCCCGGACTTTGTCGAAGCAAGCTTCGATCTTGCCGCGCCCCGGCCCAAGATTGCGGCCGAGATCCCACCCGCGAGCATCATATCCCTGACCAGTCAAATAGCGCCGCAGCGGTGCGGTCGATGCGTCGGACGCAACCAATCCCGGAAATACCAGAACCGCATGACCATCGCCACGGGGTGCGGATTGCAAGATCGGCAGAGCCAGAAGACTGGCCCCGATCTCCCAAGGCACCCGCATTTCAAGTGCCAACCGCATGGCACCCGGCGCCCGGGGCGCATGAGTGCTGTCGAGAGTTTGGCTTTCGTGTCGTGCTGCGGTCTGCATGAGGTCGATGTCCACACTCACGGAAGGGAGACGGCGGTTCGACATAGTTGAGCGCTGACGACCTCGAATTCAACGCGTGCGACGATCTATTCTCGAAAACGTCATTGAAGATTGGTTTTCGTTGCGCCACCGTTGCGTTTTTGTCTCGGTTTTTTTGCTGTCGCCGCCGATCTTTGCGCAGATGATCCCATGTCGTCGGCGGGGGTTGGTGTGACCTCGGCTTTTTTCCGCGCTCTGGTCGGCTTGACCGGGCTCGCCGACTTCGACTTGACCGTCGGCGTCGCAACAGGGGTCGCCATGGATTGCGCCGGCACGTGCTTGCCGTTGGAATGCACGACGGGCGGCATGTGTGCGGAGACCGCCGGCGCTTTCGGCGGCGCCACCGGCATCGTCGGCGCAGTTCCCTTACCGTCGACGGGTCGTGTCGCAGCCGGCGCTGGCAGCGCCAAAATCAACTTGGCCAGTTCGGCATGCGCTTCGACGATGTAGTCGGCGATGTCGGCGACGTCGGGCACGGCGCGGCGGCACGCGGTCAAGCCGTAGTCGAGCGAACCGTTATAGCTCTGCACCGTGATGTTCAACGCGCAGCCGTGGGCCGGAATCGAGACCGGGAAATAGCTCACCATTTTGGCGCCCGCCAGGTAAAGCGGCACGGGCACGCCCGGCACGTTGGAAATGGCGACGTTGGCGATCGGTGGCATGGTGTCGGCGATTTTCGAACGACCGAACAAGGTTGCGAGACCGGTCATGATCCATGGCGCCCCAAACGAGGGAAAGTCCGTTGGAATGGCGGCCTTGAAGGCCCCGGTCAATTCCTTGCTCGATGCCGTCGACGCGTTGATGGCCCGCAAACGCTCCAAGGGGTCTTTGAGATCGGTCGCGAGCGACGCCAGCATCATCGTGACCTGATTGTTCGGGTCCTCGTTGCCGGCTTCCCGCAGACTGACGGGAATGGCAGCCGTCATAGGTTTATCGAGTTTGACGTCGAGTTCGCGCATGTATTTGCGCAAAGCCCCGGAGCACGCAGCCATGACCATGTCGTTGAGTGAGACGCCGACGCGCTTGGCGAGGCTTTTGGTCTCAGCGAGTGAGACTGATCTGCCAGCGAACGCCCGCTGATTGGTGATTGAAACGTTGAGCGGCGTGCGCGGACCAAGGCCGAGCGAGCCCAATCCCATTTGCGGCTTGGTCGGGTCCGGCAACGCCAAGTTCGCCAGACCGCCTGCCAGCGGGTTGAGTTTGATCAAACCCTGCGTAATTTGCGTGAATGCGGGCACGGTGACGCTCGCCATGGCGCGCATGGCGTTTGGCAACGTAGTGACGAGTTTGACATATTGCTGAACGGTATTCTGCAACGCAGCCGTGGCGAGTTCGGCGACACCGAGCTGATATTGGTTTGAGCGTGCCCGCACGCGCGCCTTGCGCACAGGCGGTGCGTCCGGCGTCAGACTGTAGAGCGCCTTGCCGAGCGCCACACCGGCCTGCCCGTCGATCGCGGCATGGTGGACTTTGGCATAAAAAGCCATCTGGCCGGATTGCAGACCTTCGATGACGTACATTTCCCACAGCGGCCGCGAGCGGTCGAGCAAGGTCGAGTGCAATCGCCCGACATAGGCTTGCAGTTGCTCCATGGTGCCCGGCTTCGACAGCACGATGCGGCGGATGTGATATTCGACGTCGATATCGTCGTCGTCGACCCAAACCGGGTTCGACATCTCGAACGGCATCTGCGCCAGTTTGCGCTCGAACACGGACGCGAGATGAATCCGATCCGAGATGTGCTTCACGACATCTTCGTAGAAATCACCTTTATACCCGTCCGGTAGCTCGAACAGGTGCAAGCTGCCGACATGCATCGGCATTTCCGGTGTTTCGAGATGCAGGAACGAAGCGTCGACGCCGCTGAGATGAATCATGAAAGGCTCCTCGGCTGGGCGCCCGACCCCGACCGATCAAAGGGAGCCGCACCAGCACGGACATGGTTTGTCGAATGCGGACCTGTGCGACTCAACTGTACGCAGACAGGACGCGGCATTTCAAGCAGATGTGCATGAATTCGTACGATATTTTACCCGCGGCGTCGAAATGCCCCGATTGCATGTCTTGGCCCTGTCACGTCTTGGTCGCGATGCCGTCGATGGCAGCGATGTCCTCTGTCGTCAGCACCCAGCTCGCCGCCTTGGCATTGGCCTCGACCTGATCCGCAGTCGTCGCCCCGGCGATGACACTCGCGACCGGACTTTTCGCCGCCAGCCAGCTGAACGCGAGTTGCAGCAGCGAATGGCCACGAACCGCCGCGAACTCGCCCAAACGCTCGACGATGTGCCAATTGGCCTCGGTGAGAACCTGCTCCGCCCGCGCCTGATTGACGGTCATGCGAGCGCCGGCGGGCATCACGGCGTTGCGCTTATATTTCCCAGTCAACAAACCGTTGGCGAGCGGGAAATAGGGCAGCAGACCGATGCCCTTGGCACGCAACGCGGGCAGCAACTCTGCTTCGTTGCGCCGGACCACCAGGCTGTATTCGTCCTGCGCCGAGATGAAATGGGCGCGCCCGTTTTTCTCGGCACTCCAATTGGCATCGACGACTTGCCACGCCGCAAGATTGGAACAGCCGATGTAGCGAACCTTGCCAGCCGTCACCAGGTCATCGAGCGCACGCATGGTTTCATCGATCGGCGTCGCGGCATCTGGCTGATGGATTTGGTACAGGTCGATCCAGTCGGTCTTCAGCCGGCGCAAACTCGCCTCGACCGCGCTCATGATGTAGCGGCGCGATGCTCCAGCCATGCGGCCGCTCGGGTCCATGGGCATACCGAACTTGGTTGCCAGGACGATGTCCTTGCGCCGGTCACCCAGAATGCCGCCCATGGTCGTCTCAGACCCGCCGGCGTTGCCATAGATGTCGGCCGTGTCGAACAGCGTGATGCCGACATCGAGTGCTTTGTGGATCACCATTTTGGCCGCGGCATCATCGATTCGGGCACCGAAATTGTTGCAGCCGAGACCGACGACCGAGACCCGCAGGCCTGAGGGCCCGAGATTGCGATGTTCCATGGCAGCGCCCTTCGTTGTGGAGTTCCGCTCATACCATGCGGCGCAGTGAACGACTTGCAACCTTTGGCTGTTCACCGCAAAGTAGCGACATACGCCGAATGCACCGCGCGCGTCGATACCAATGAGGCCGTCGAAAATGTCGCCGATCCGCTGGCTCGCAGGCGAGTTCGAAGCCGAATCCGAGCGCTGGTTTCTGTGGCTGCCGGTGCTGTTCGGCCTCGGCATCGGCCTCTATTTCGCAGCGGCGTTCGAGCCTTCCCTCGCAATCCTCGTCGCCTGTGCCGTTGCCGGCTGCGTGCTCGTCACGCTCGGCCGCCGCCACGACGTCCTGCGCCTCGTGACGGCGATGATGCTACTGATCGCACTCGGGGCAGTGATCGCCAAAATGCGCACGGACTTCATCGCCGCGCCGGTCCTGGAGCGGCAATTGCAGCAGGTCGAGGTGACAGGCTTCGTCGAATTGGTCGAACCGCGGGCCGGGCGCGGCCAACGCATCACCCTTCTCGTCACATCCATTGCGCGCGTATCCGAACACGAACGACCCTATCGCGTCCGTATTCGAACCCTGACCAAAGACACGACGCTGAAGCCCGGCGAAAGCATTCGCGTCCGCGCGACCATCGGCCCGCCACCATCCCCCGCGGCCCCAGGCGATTTCGACTTCGGTCGTCTGGCCTGGTTTTCCGGGCTCGGCGGCATCGGTCTTGCCACCGGTCGCATCGAGCGCAGCGACGACCTTGGCCGACCTCCGCTCTCCCTCGCGGTCCGGGCGCCGATCGAACGGCTTCGCCAAGCCATCCGTTTGCGCATCGTCGCGGCACTTCCCGGCGAGACCGGCGAAATCGCCACGGCGTTGATCACGGGCGAGCGCGGCGGCATTTCTGAAACCACCAATCAAGCCTACCGAGATTCGGGCTTGTTCCACATACTTTCGATTTCGGGCCTGCACATGGTCATCATGGCAGGTGCGGTGTTCTGGCTGCTCCGCCTGGGTTTCGCGGCAATACCTGCCGTCGCTCTGCGTCATCCGATCAAGAAATGGGCGGCCGTCGGCGCCATTCTCGGCGGGTTTGGCTACCTGCTGATCTCGGGCGGTTCACCGGCGACGGTGCGGTCGTGGATCACGCTGACCATCATGTTCATCGCCGTGCTCCTGGATCGTCCGGCACTGGCGCTGCGCAATGTTGCCCTGGCGGCCTTGCTCATTCTGGCCGTCTATCCGGAAAGCCTGCTCGATGCAGGTTTTCAAATGTCGTTCGCAGCCGTCACCGGCCTCGTTTCTGTTTTCGAATACCTGCTTTTGCGACGTGAGTCACAGGCGCTACGCACGGCCGGCGAACGACACGGACCGATCGGTGGCGCGCTCCGCTTCGTCGCCGACAATGCCGTCACCACGATCATCGCCAGCCTCGCCGTCGCCCCGTTCGGCGTCTATCATTTTCACAACACGCAGCTGCTGGCGCTGATCGCCAACCTGTTCGCTATTCCAATCTGCAATCTCGTCGTCATGCCGGCAGCACTTGCTGTCTTGATCGCTCTGCCACTCGGCCTTGAAGTGCTGCCCCTCACTGTCATGGGCTGGGGCATCGACGCCATGACCTCCGTGGCACGCTGGGTCGGCGCCATGCCTTCGGCTGTCGTCAAGGTGCCGGCAATTCCCACGGTATCGTTCGCACTCATGATCGCCGGCGGCCTCTGGCTATTGCTCTGGTCGCGAACCTGGCGCCTTCTCGGCGTGATCGCGATCGCAGCCGGGGTGCTGGTCTCGCCTCTCGATCGCCGGCCCGACATCTATGTCGGACGCGACGGCACGACCGTCGCCGTGCGCGGCGCCGACGGCCGCTTGTCGATCCTCTCCAGCCGCGGCTCGGCATTCGAACTGGCGCGCTGGCTCGAACTCGATGGCGACAGCCGCAAACCGGCCGAGGCGAGCAACGCCGAAAGCTTCACGTGCGACATGGTCGGCTGTACCGCCCGCCTGAAGCATCGCAGTGTCGCCGTCGCGTTCAGCCCGGCCGCACTCCGCGACGATTGTCCGACGGCCGACGTGTTGATCGTTCGATTTTTCATCGGCTCCGCTTGCGGACGTACGGCCAAGATCGGCCAGATCCTCGTCACGCCCCTCCATCTCGCCCGCGCCGGCGCCCACGCGCTGTATGCCGAACCCGATCGAATGCGGCTCGAAACCGTCGCCGAGCGGCGTGGTCGACGACCGTGGAGCGGGACGTTCGTCGATCGGCTACCGCCGGATCGTGACACCGTCGCGAACGGCCGCATCACAGGTTTCACGGCGTTGTTCGAACGTTTTCGCGCCCCTCGGCCGGAAGAGGACGACGATACGTGGCCGCGCGGCGCGATACAGGGCGAAAACCCGTGACCACAGTGTGATGGCGAGCCCGCACTGCCGACACGTCAGATTGCGATTCATTTGTCGATCGAAGTGTTTTAAGTCGACGCGACGACGACCGAGGATTTCATGTCTCAACGCACGCGCAAATTATTCGGCACCATCGCCCTGTTGGTGATCCTGACCGTCTATTCACTGGTCGTCGCCGTGTTCGCGACCTACGTCTTTCCGCGCCTCGCTGCGTGGCAGGTGCCGATTTTCTATGCCGTCGCGGGGCTCGGTTGGGTGCCATTGGCTATGGTCGTCGTCAGTTGGATGTATCGCGGAAGACCCGACCCGATCGACTGAGCGCCTGCAAAATTCACTCGCCCGCCACGCTTTTGCCGCCCTTCACGCCCTGTGTCGGCTGGGCTAGAGAGCGGCGGATTCTCGATCTCGAACGAATGGCGGCTCGGCATGGACAAGACCTACGCAAGTGCGAAAGCGGCACTCGACGGCATCGTCAGAGACGGCCAGATCGTCGCCGTCGGTGGGTTCGGGCTCTGCGGCATTCCCGAAGCGCTGATCGCGGCGCTGCGTGACAGCGGCGTCAAGGAACTCACGGCCGTGTCCAACAATGCCGGCGTCGATGGCTTCGGCCTCGGCCAGCTTCTGGCGACCCGCCAGATCAAGAAAATGATTTCGTCTTACGTCGGCGAAAACAAGGAGTTCGAGCGCCAATTCCTGGCCAAGGAATTGGACCTCGAATTCACGCCCCAAGGCACGCTCGCCGAGCGGCTGCGGGCCGGCGGCGCCGGTATTCCCGCATTTTACACCAAGACCGGTTACGGCACCGTCATCGCCGAAGGTAAGCCCGAAATGGAATTCGACGGCCAGAAATACATCATGGAGCGGGCCATCAAAGCCGACGTTTCCTTGGTCAAAGCCTGGAAAGGCGACAAGGCCGGCAACCTCGTCTACCGGATGACCGCGCGCAACTTCAATCCGATGGTGGCAACGGCCGGCAAAGTCACCATCGCCGAGGTCGAACACCTCGTCGAGATCGGCGACATCGCACCCGACGACATCCACACCCCCGGCATCTTCGTCCAACGCATCGTGCACAATCCGACGCCCGAGAAGCGCATCGAGCAGCGCACCGTGAGGAAATAAGTCGCCATGCGCCACCCAATCGAACCGCGGCTCTACCGCCGCGTCGACGTCACCGCGTTCGACCGCCAAGGCTTCGACCCCGAAAAAAAATCGGACGTCCTCTCGGCGAAACCGCGCATCCGCTGTCCACACTGCCGTTGGCAGCCCGAGCGCTCGAGCCGCTGGGGTTGCCTGTCGATGGGCGCGCCTGAGAATTTTCGCGGCGGCTGCGGCGCCAGCTGGAACACGTTCGATACCAAAGGCGTCTGCCCCGGCTGCACATATAAATGGAAGCATACCTCGTGTTTGCAGTGCCAAAAAACAGCACTCCACGACGATTGGTATGAAAAGGCACGGCAATAGTAATCGTCGCCAGGACGCAGACACCGTCTTTACGACCGCTCCGAGCCAGAAGAGACGCGGCCACGCCATCCAAATCAGCGGTGTCCCGGAATTTGGCGTGCTCTTCTCACGACAAATATCCGAGACCTTCACCCGTCGACGTCAAGGCTCAAGCCCGTGCATTCGCAGAACCTCGGGATAAAGGTCTGCCTACGTCGGGTTTATCGTTTCGATCAGCTCGATTTTCCGGGCACGCCGCCAACGGCCCCGCTCCGCTTCGGGCCCCGGGACAAGGGCGGTCGCGCCGCCCAAATCCAGCGGTATCCTGATATCTGTCATGCGAATGGCACGCCAAATTCCGGGGCACCGACGTTGGGAGTGAATGTCTCTTGTGGGCCAGAAGTGCGCATTGATTGCCGTCACATACGCCAACAATCTTGACCGCTATTTGGGAGTGAAGCTGACAAACATCGCGCTCTCTTACTCAACGCGGTAGTGACGACAGATAAGCATCGACATGTGCACGCCAAAGGCTGTCATCGTTGATGATGTAGTGACCTGATCCCGGCGGACGCTCGAACGAGACGAACTGGCCTTGCCCTCCCGCCGCTTCGAAACGCGCATGCAGATCGCGGGTGTGCGCTAGGTCGTAGAACGGGTCGTTGCTGCCGTAGAGCCAAAGGGTCGGGTGCGGAAACTTACTCCCCTTGGCAAACAACGAGCCGTTGACGAGTATGGCATTCTTGTCGCGACCGTTGGTCCAGCCGC
>JANOAW010000083.1:0-3447 GCA_031411355.1 Hyphomicrobiaceae bacterium
CATGATGGCCAAGTCCAACATCATGGTCGACCAGTGACACCGTGTCCAGTGATCTCAACTCATCATTCTCTTGCCAAGTCGGCGAGAGATGGAAATGGAGATGACATGCAACGGGTTTCCCTCTCTTTGGCGTTCGCGGCCATCGTCGCGACGTCGATCTACACGCCTGCCGCAGCGGCACCTTTCTCGCCTCCTACTCTACCGCTGTCGGCGTCCACGCAACCGTCGAATGTCCATGAAGCCACATTCTTCGTACGTCGTGGGTATCATCGCTCATATCGCTATCGTAACTACGGTTACTATCCGCGGTACCGGAGTTATTATGGCTTCGCACCATTCCGCGGTTATGGTTGGGGCGGAAATCGCGGTCGTTGGTAAGATCCTAAATGAAGTGCCAACGATAGAGTAGCCGAAACGCACTGTCCGCAGTCGAGATGCCCCTCGGCTGCGGATTTTTTTAGTTTTAGAGGGACTTAGTCTGTTCGCGTTGTATGACGGCGATCGTCGCTCCTGAAATCACGCAGGTTGCGCCTGCTATCAGGGTTATTGTAGGTCGTTCGGCAAACCATAGCCAGCCGAGGGCGCCGGCCCACACCAGACCGGTATATTCGATGACGCTGTAACGCACGGCGGTCAGGCCTGAGAGCGCTTTTACCAGAACCAGGTAGCCGAAGGTGCTGGAGGCTCCGATGGTGAGTAGCGCTTGCCAATGCTCGAATTGTTGTGTCGACCAGGTCATGAATGGGAGTGCGGGTGCGACCAGCGCCGTCACCAGCAGGGCTTGAATGAAGACGACTTGAACCGGTGCCTCGTCTGCCGCTTGTCGACGGAGCAGGATGATGCCGATCGCATATGTCACCGGCGCGGTAAGGGCTGCCAACACCGCCGTGGGCGACCGGGCTATTTCCGGTCCGACGCCGCGATCGCCGATCGCGAACAGCGTGTCGCCGAACACGATCGTGACGGTGCCGATCAGGCCGAAAAAGAGCCCTGTTACGGTCAGTGTCGTCAGTGGTTCCTTCAATACGACAGCGCCGAACGCCGCGAGAAACAGCGGGGCTGTCAACGCGTACGCGAACACTTCGGCGAGCGGCAACGCGCCGAGCGCATAAATGAAGGTGCCGTTCGATATGACCATCGATATGGCGCGCAGGAGATGGCCCGGAAAAGCCGCTCTGCTTGGCCACGGCGTGCGCCACGCCACCAGCAAGGCGGCTGCCATGAGTGCCGTCAGGGCAAATCTCAGCCATAGGATCTGCACCGCGGAAAAAGGTCCGGAAACGGCCTTGATGACGGCGTCCATCAGCGTCAACACGGCCATGGCGATCAGGCCGTACACGGCGTGACGTGCCGGCGCGTATGGTGCTGATGGACTCATGTCGACCTCTGCTCGCGTGCGCGTCCACATAGGATTGCCGCCAGACGTTCGAAGGGTCAATCGCGCCGCGACGAACGCATCCCCGCCCACGGCTGTTCTGCTGATCGGCAGGTGTGCTATGTCTCCGCATCGATATGGTCAGGGGAGACGCGCCATGGGTGCGGCGCTGAGAATTCTAGCCGGGGTGTTTTTTCTGTTCGCAGCCATCGCCCTGGCCGCCGACATCACACGCTACGCCAATGGCGGCGGCTTCGGGATGACCTCGTTCGCAAGCCATTGGCGCAACTTCTCGCCGGTGATGCTCAAATCGGCGCAACAGCTGGTATCGAGCAATCTGCACCCGCTGTTGTGGGACCCGGTCATCTGGCGGATCATCTCGCTGCCGGCGTGGTTCCTGTTTGGCGCCGTCGGGCTGACATTCGCCTACCTCGGGCGCGCCAAGCGACGCGTGAACATCTTCATCAACTGACTCCGTCGCCGCTCATTCCTCATCACGCGAAGACCTTCACCATGACAGCTCCCGTCGCGCCGCGCCCGTCGGCGACCGTCCTCATTACGCGGGATACCCCGACGGGGCTCGAAGTGTTCATGGTCGCGCGCGACCGGCAGGTCGATATGGCGAGCGGTGCGGTGGTGTTTCCAGGCGGTAAGCTCGATGCGGACGATCGGTCTGCGGCATGGGGGACGCTCACCGCGCCGAAGGCTCCGGACCGTGCCTATTGGATCGCAGCCGTCCGTGAGACCTTCGAAGAATCAGGTTTGCTCATCGCCAATTCATCGACCGGCACGATCGATGCGGAAACCGCCAACCACATATCGGCCCACCTGCGCACACCGCTGCTCGATCAGTCGGTCACATTCTCTCGCATGATGACTGAAAAAGGGCTCGCTCCAGCGCTCGATCTGATGGCGCCGTTCGCGCATTGGATCACGCCAGCAACCGTGCCCAAGCGCTTTGAAACCCACTTTTTCCTGATCGCCGCGTTGCCTGGACAGACCGCCGTCCACGACGGTCGCGAGGCCGTGTCGAGTTTCTGGATACGACCGAAGGATCTGCTCGCCGAGGCGGACGCCGGGCGCCAGGTTCTGGTTCCAGCCACGCGCCTCAATGTCGAGCTGCTCGCCGAGAGCGATACGGTCGCCGATGCACTGGCTTCGGCACGCGCGCGCACCGTCGTCACGGTCATGCCGGAAATGACCAAGGTCGATGGCGGCATGCGACTGACAATTCCCGCCGACGCCGGCTATCGCACGACCGAAATGATCCTGCGGCGCTGATATCTCGAGGTCTTCGGCTCAGCCACCGCGTGCGTCCTCCAGGATCATGGCAGCGGCTTTCTCGGCGATCATCAGCGTTGGCGAATTCGTATTGCCTGACGTGATCGACGGCATCACCGAGGCATCTGCGATGCGCAACCCTTCAAGCCCGTGGACGCGCAGCCGCGGTGTCACAACCGCCATTTGATCCGTGCCCATTTTGCATGTCGAAACCGGGTGGAAGATGGTGGTCGCGATATCGCCGGCCGCTTTCGCCAGTTCGCCGTCTTCGGTGATGTTTGCACCGGGCCGGAATTCTTGCGGCGAAAAGCGCTGCAAGGCCGGCATCGACACGATGCGGCGCGTGACCCGAATGGCGTCGGCTGCGACCCTGCGATCGTCTTCCGTCGACAGATAATTGGGGCGGATGAGCGGGTGTGCGCGCGGGTCGGGCGATACGAGGCGCACATGCCCACGGCTGGTCGGGCGTACGTTGCACACGCTGGCTGTGAACGCCGGAAACGGGTCCAGGGGGTCACCGAATTTCGGCAGGGTCAACGGCTGCACGTGAAATTGCAGGTTCGGCGTTTCGCGGCTCGGATCGGAGCGGGTGAAAGCTCCGAGTTGCGAGGGCGCCATGGTCATCGGTCCGGAGCGAAACAGCAGGTATTCAAGGCCGAACTTGGCGCGCTGAAAGTGGCTCTGGTAGCGCTCGTTCATGGTCGGAACGCCCGAGACGCCGAAGGCACACCGCACCTGCAGATGGTCCTGCAGGTTTTCGCCGACACCAGGGAGGTCGTGCAGGACGGTGA
>JANOAW010000084.1:0-1608 GCA_031411355.1 Hyphomicrobiaceae bacterium
GCGCGCGCGATGATCGGCAAAGCCAAGGGTGAAACCGTCGAAGTGACGACGCCGCGCGGCTCCAAGAACTACGAAGTCAAGAAAGTCGAATGGAAATAGCCAGCAGGTGAAGCATGGGCGCGGCCAAGCAGAAAATTTCGGATGTGGTGCCGGAACCGATGACGGTCGACGAATTCCTGGCTTGGCCGGGCGATGAGCTTGGCACACGGTTCGATCTGGTCGACGGCTACCCACGCGCTCATGCGGCGCCAAGCGACGAGCACGGTACGATCCAATCCCGTATCGCCGGCATGCTGATGAATCATCTCGATGCAACCCGCCCGACGTGTCGGGTTGTCGTCGGCTCCGGAGTGCGGCCGAAGTTCCGCGCCCAATGGAACTTCCGCCAACCCGATATCAGCATGACGTGTAGGCCGAACGTCAAAGGCGCGCACGACATTCCGGAGCCATCCGTCATCGTCGAAGTGCTGTCTCCGTACAACCGGCGCGAGTCCTGGGATAACATTCGTAATTTCATGACGCTGCCGAGCGTGCTTGAAATAGCGATCGTCCAATCGACGCGCGTGTATGCGGAGCTACTCGTCCGCCGGGACGATGGCGAATGGCCGGCTGATGCGCTTGGCTTCAATGCCGATGCCACCCTGCGCCTCGACAGCCTTGATTTCGAGGCACCGGTGTCTGCATTCTATCGCGGCACCTACCTCATCGGCTGAGTGCCGCGGACCATCACTCGAGCTCCGCCGCCCAGAAGACGGGCACCCACGCGAGAACAAGATTTTTGACCTTGTTCGAGACGGCGGCTGGCTGCTTGTACTGGCCGAACGGAATGTGGGTGGTCATCTCCATGGCGCGCGCCTGAACTTTGTCGGCGATACCTTTCTTGGTCACTTGATCGGTCGCTCGCGCGTAGGCATCTCGCAACTTTTCGAGTTCCGCGTCGCATGGCCAGCCAAACAGCGCCTTCTCGCACGACGCATTGAGGAAGCCCGTCGTGATGGGATCTGCGATATCGAGCGCACCCCAGGCCGACACGATGGCGTTCCACCCGCCTTGCTCGGGGGCCTCTTTCTTGGTGCGCCGACCGACCATCGTCTGCCAGTCGCTCGACTGCACATCGACTTTGAAGCCGGCTTTTTCGAGCAAGCTCTTGGCCACCATCGGCGCATTGGCGATCGAGATTGTGTCGGTCGATTGCAACACCACGATCGGGCGCCCGTCGTAGCTACTGTCTTTCAACAGCTGGCGCGCCTTGTCGAAATTGCTTTCCATGCGGTCGCCGAAGATAGTCTCGTCGGCGAGCGGCGAACCACACGGGAAATATGATTTGCAGATGCGATAATAATCGGGATTGCCCGGACCGGCGTCGAGGAAATCCTTCTGGTTCAGCGCATACCAGACGGCCGCGCGCACCTTCGGGTCATCGAACGGCTTGTGCAGCCAATTGAGGCGAAACGCATACTGGACGCCCAATGGGTTGAAGTCGAAGATGCGCAACTTGGCGTCTTTCTTGACCAGGGGTAACAGATCCCATGCGGGCTGCTCGACATAGTCGATCTCGCCGGCGATCAGCGCATTGACGCGCGGCTCCGCGGTCAGGCTGGTAAAGCC
>JANOAW010000085.1:0-7286 GCA_031411355.1 Hyphomicrobiaceae bacterium
TCCCCTGGCGCCCGGTATCGACTTGAAACCGTTCTATGACCTGATGGCCGATGAACGCGTGGTGAAGGTGTTTCACGCCGCGCGCCAGGACGTCGAAATCGTCAAGGTTCAGGCGGGCATCATTCCCAAGCCGTTGTTCGACACGCAGGTTGCCGCGATGGTGTGCGGCTTCGGGGACGCCGTCAGCTACGCCACACTGGCTAAAGATCTCGCGGGCGTGGACATCGACAAAAGTTCGCGTTTCACGGATTGGGCGCGGCGGCCATTGTCGCAGAAGCAACTCGTCTATGCCTTGGGTGACGTCACGCATTTGCGCACGATCTACAAGACGTTGGCGGCCGAGATCGAGAAGGCCGGGCGAACCCGCTGGCTCGACGGTGAGTTGGCCGTCCTGACTGACCCGTCGAGCTACGAGACGTTGCCGGAAGATGGCTGGCGGCGGCTCAAGGTCAAGGTCAGGGGCCGCAAGAGCCTCGCCGCTTTGATCGAACTCGCCGCTTGGCGGGAACGGCAGGCACAGGCACAGAATGTACCGCGCAACCGCATCATGCGCGACGACGCCCTGTACGACATCGCCAACCAACTGCCGACCGAGACGGCGCAACTCGCGGGTCTGCGCACCTTGAGTGACGGTTTCGCCCGCTCGGCACGAGCCAAGGAAATCGTCGATGCGGTCAAGCGCGGGCTCGCGCGAGATCCAAAGACGCTGCCCGACGTTGCAAATACGCAGGCCCTGCCCCCTGAGAAAGCCGCGCTCGTCGATCTTCTGCGCGTGCTTTTGAAGGCGACGGCCGCGCGTCATCGCGTGGCCCCGCGTCTCATCGCGGCCACCGAAGATCTCGAACAAATCGCCATCGATGCCGAGCCGGACGTGCCGGCGGTGCGCGGTTGGCGGCTGGATCTATTTGGCAACGACGCTCTCGCACTCAAGCGCGGCGAACTCGCCATCGCAGTGCGCAACGGTGGCGTGGTCACCGTGCCAGCCTGAACCGGCGTGGACGCACGTGCGAGATGCAACTCAGGAGGTGCCATGGGCACGGTCGCCTGCGTCGGGGAGTGCATGATCGAGCTGTCGGAACATCTCGATGGCCGCCTCACGCGTGGCTTTGGCGGCGACACGCTCAACACGGCTGTCTACCTCGCCCGTCTCGGTGTCGACGTCGATTACATCACCGCGCTCGGCGACGATGCCTGGAGTTCTGCCATGATTGCGGCCTGGCAGGCCGAAGGTGTGGGAACGGACCACGTGCGACGCGTTCCGGGACGATTACCGGGCTTGTACATCATCCAGACCGACACGACGGGCGAACGTCGCTTCTCGTACTGGCGCGACCGGGCGCCGGCCCGCGACCTGTTCGCGACGCCGTCAGTCATGTCCGCTGCAACGCTTGCGGCCTACTCGCACGTCTACCTCTCCGGCATCTCCCTGTCGCTATACGGCGCCAGCGGCCGCGCGACGTTGTCTGACATGCTCGACGCAGCGAGGTCCGCCGGCACCCGCATCGTGTTCGATACCAATTATCGCCCGCGCGGCTGGCCCGATATCGACGAGGCGCGTGCGGCCTATGAAAACCTGTTCGCGCGGGCCGACATCGTGTTTGCCTCGACGGAAGACATGCAGCCGTTGTTCGGCGATGCCGAACCGGCTTTGCGCCGCGCGTCGGCCAGGGCCGAGATCGTACTCAAGCACGCCACGCCGACCTGCACAGTTATCGTCGACGGCGCGGCGACGCTGGTCGAGGCCGACCCTGTCGCGGACGTTGTCGACACCACGGCCGCGGGCGACAGTTTTGCCGCCGGATACCTCGCCGCCCGCTTGCGTGCGTTGTCGCCGTGCGAGTCTGCACGTATCGGCCATCGCGTGGCTGGCGCCGTGGTACGACACCGGGGCGCCGTCATCCCGTCGACCGCTATGCCGAAAGACCTGTTCTCATGACCGCTTCTCGTCGCGACGCCGCTCTTGCTGTCATTCTGGCGGCCAACCCGATCATTGCCGTGATCACGATCGAAGGGATCGCGGACGCTGTGCCACTCGCTCGCGCGCTGGTGGCAGGTGGGATTACCGCTCTCGAGATCACACTGCGTACCCCGGTCGCGCTCGAAGCAGCCAAGCTGATCATCAGTGAGGTGGCGGACGCCATCGTCGGCTTGGGCACTGTCACCTGCCCGCGCGATTTCGACGCCGCCGAGCGCATCGGCGCACGCTTTGTCGTGTCGCCAGGTGCAACGCGGGAACTGTTGCGGTCCGCCCAAACGTGTCGGCTGCCGTATCTTCCAGGTGTCGCAACGGCGTCGGAGATGATGGCTGCCATCGAAGCCGGCTATACAACGTTGAAGTTTTTTCCCGCGGTGCCGGCGGGCGGTCTTGCCGCTCTGCGTGCGTTGGCCGGTCCCTTTCCCGACATACGGTTTTGCCCAACCGGCGGCATCAGCGAAGTCGACGCTGGAACCTGGTTCTCAGTGCCATCTGTTGCAGCGGTCGGCGGCTCGTGGCTCGCCCCAACCGCTCTCGTGCGCGACGGCAAGTTCGCGGACATCACGGCAATCGCCGCACGCTCGCTCGCAAAGTTACGATCGAGCGAGTTGTGATTGCGCCTGATCGACGCCATCAGCCGACGTCCAGGACCACGCGGCCGCGGATCTTGCCGGCCAGGATTTCCGGCGCGAGGGCGGTAACGTCGGTGAGCGGTCGCCTGATCGTCATGGCGTCGAGCTTGCTCGTATCGAGGTCACGCGCGAGGCGGGCCCAGGCGTCGAGCCGTTTCGATTTCGGCGCCATGACGCTGTCGATGCCGGCGAGCGTTACGCCGCGCAGGATGAACGGGGCGACTGAACCCGGCAGATCCATGCCCTGGGCGAGCCCGCATGCGGCGACCGTGCCGCCGTACCGGATCATCGACAGGACGTTGGCGAGGGTCGTCGATCCCACACTGTCGATGGCGCCCGCGAAGCGCTCTTTGGCAAGGGCGCGGGGGGCGCCGGAGAGATCCGATCGGTCGATGATCTCGCTGGCGCCGAGCCCGCGCAGATATGCTTCTTCGTCGCGCCGGCCGGTCGAGGCTGTGACCGTGAAGCCGAGCCGTGACAGCAGCGCGATCGCGACCGAGCCAACGCCACCGGCCGCACCCGTCACCAGCACGGGGCCGTCGGCCGGCGTTGCGCCGTTCTTCTCCAAGGCCATGACGCACAGCATCGCCGTGTATCCAGCAGTGCCGATCGCCATCGCCTGCGCCGGCGAAAACGCCTGCGGTCTCGGGATCAGCCAATCCGATTTGACTCGCGCTATCTGGCCGTAGCCGCCGAGATGCGTTTCCCCGACCCCCCATCCGTTCAAGATGACGCCATCGCCGACGCTGAAGCTCGGTGTCTCCGATGACACCACCGTGCCGGCGAAATCGATACCGGGAACCATTGGAAACCGGCGGATGACCGGGCTTTTGCCTGTGATCGCCAAGCCGTCCTTGTAATTGATGGTCGAATGCGACACGCGCACCGTCACGTCGCCGGGCATCAGGTCGGCCTCACCAAGATCACCCCAGGTCACCTGCTGACCCGACACGCCCTTGGTGACGATCAGCGCCTTGAAACGGTCCATGTCGGCCTCGAAATGTTTGTTGTCGTTGCTCGGACCGTGCCTAAAAGACCGCCACGTGACTGTCGATAGCCATCCGGCACAGCCACGTCGGGCAAACGCGGCTGTTCTGACCATTGCTCAGTAAAAAAAATGCGAGCAAGTGAGCGCCGTCGATGACCTGAGGTAATTGAGCCTCGTTCAATAAAAACATGCGAGCGATGAGCTTGGCCGAATTCGTGTGGCGTCTTCACCGCCGCAGTCAACGCGCTGATTTTTCGACACCGTCGGCCCTTGGCCAGATTATTGACGCCATTTGCCGACGTGTGAAAATGCACATCGGTCTTATAGAAAACCGAATCTCCGTCATGTGGCGAGATAAGCACAAATCAGCCTGCAAGTGGCTGTCAAGATATTGAAAACATTTAATTTTATTGCAGCGCAATATCGAATGTCTCTTGTCGCCACGGGAGCGCCATCCTACTTTCGGCGCATGCATCGCTTCGATGCGGCTCGGTGAGGTGCGTAATCCCCGCACTGACTGGCGAAAACGAAAATCTGAAGCTCCAAATCCGGAGATGACGATGGAAACGGTCAAGTACGATATGGCGCTGATCGCAGCCCTGTCTTCGTTCGCATTTCTCACAGCGGTGGTGTTCGGCGTCGTTTGAACCACCGTCCCTCGACGTCGAGACCGGCGCGGATTTCAGTCCGCGCCGGTTTTCTTTTGTGGCATCGACGAACGGTGAAATTATGGAAAACATCCGATGTCGCCGCCACGGTCTATCCAATTTGCGCCGACGTTGCTCGGTCTCGGCGCCGTTGCCTTGTGGTCGTTGCTCGCCACGCTCACGCTTCTGGCCGGGAATATTCCACCATTTCAAATGACGGCGATGACGTTCGCGCTCGGGACTGCGGTCGGTCTCGGCTATATGTATGTCACGCGTCAGCCGCTCGCCGGCCTCAAGGCGGTGCCGTTTGGTGCACATGCCCTGGGCGTTTATGGCTTGCTCGGATTCCACACGTGTTACTTTTTCGCGCTCCAGAATGCCCCTCCGCTCGATGTGTCACTGATCATGTATTTGTGGCCACTGATGATCGTGCTGTTCACAGGGCTGTTGCCGGGCGGGCAACAGGGTGACGGGCTGCGGTGGTGGCATGTGGCCGGCGCCCTGTTGGGGTTTGGCGGCACCGCGTTGCTCTTACTGGCCCGCCGGGACTCGCCCGCCGACGCGGCGACGACGTTGGCTACCTCGACCCCCGGTGTCATCATGGCATTTGCGGCGGCGTTCATCTGGTCAAGCTATTCCGTTGCGTCCAGGCTCTATGCCGGTGTTCCCTCGAGTGCCGTGGTTGTTGCCTGTGGCGCAACGACCCTCGGCGCGACCTTGCTGCATTCGTGGCTTGAGCAAACGGTCGCGCCCGTCGGGTTCACGGCATGGTTCGCCGTTCTGGCGCTCGGGCTCGGCCCGGTCGGCATCGCGTTCTACGTCTGGGACGAAGGCGTAAAACGCGGCGACATCCGTTTGCTCGGTGTCGCGTCCTACGCCACGCCGTTGATCTCCACGGCGGTTCTGGCCGCGCTTGGGCTTGGCAGCGCCGATGGGGTGTTGTGGATTTCGGCCGCCTTGATCGCCGGCGGAGCGCTGCTCGCCAGCGCGGATAAGTTTCGGCAAGGATGACATCCCGGCCGACATGACCTATCTGCTCCTCTCAGCCCTCGAATTGCGCGGACGCCATGCAAGCCTCTGTCATCATATTCCCCGGCACCAACCGAGAGCACGACGTTGCCGATGTCTTGACATCGGTCAGTGGCACGCCGGCGCGGTTGGTATGGCACGGCGAGACGACTGTGCCCGCGTCGGATCTGATCGTTTTGCCGGGCGGCTTCAGCTACGGTGATTATCTGCGCTGCGGTGCCATGGCGGCACATTCGCCCATCATGCGCGACGTCATCGCCAAGGCGAAGTCAGGCGTGCCCGTACTCGGCATCTGCAACGGCTTCCAGATCCTGTGTGAAGCCGGCCTTCTGCCGGGTGTGCTGCAGCGCAACGCGTCGCTCAAATTCATCTGTAAAGACGTCTGGCTGAAGGTCGAAACCACCGACACACTGTTCACGCAAGCGTATCGGCGCGGCGAGATCGTGCAGATGATCTGCGCCCATGGCGACGGCAATTTCTATGCTGATGACGGCACGCTCGACCGCCTGGAGGACGAGGGCCGGGTCGTCTTTCGCTACTGTGATCGATCGGGGAAGGTGACTGCGCAGGCCAACGCCAATGGCGCCCAACGCAATATCGCGGGCATCACCGACCCGACCGGGCGGATCGTTGGTCTCATGCCACATCCAGAAAATGCCGCCGAGGCGACTCTCGGTTCAATCGACGGGCGCCGGATGTTCGAAAGCGTCGTGCGCGCCGCGCTGGCGTAGGCTCTGTCGCATGCTCAGGTAGATTGGCTGGTCGTCCAACCCTCCAGACGGGTGGCGCATGAACACGCGCGTGTGATCGATCATCACGAACTCGCGATCCAACTCGGTTTGGATGTCAAATACGTTACATCAAGTTCTGTGTGATTTGCCACACCGGCGGCGCATGAGACGCTTCGGATTCTCTAATCCATTGATTTACCGATAAAAAATCTATTGTTCAATGTATGCAAATGCAACAAACCTGATCACGTCGGGTTTCACAGACTTGTGAATATGATACGTTACGGTTCGTATTGATTTTGGAGCGAGGCTGGGTTAGAACCTGTTCATCGGCGCCGCCACAAGCGACGGCGAGACAAACAAGACGCTCAAAAACAAGACGTTCTGAAACGTCTATCGAACGGATCATGACACCATGAAAACGCTCATCGCATCGCTGATTGCACTTTCGACCATTGTCTCTGTGGCCAGTGCAGCGCCTTTCCCACCGTCTTTTGACGGTCCTGCATTCGGTCCTGCAGACGTACGCTCGTTTGATGGCCCTGCATCTGGTCCTCATGGAACGCGCGTATTCGACGGTCCGGCATTCGGCCCGTCCGATGTTCGCAGCTTCGAAGGCCCAGCTTGAGGCTCGGCTGAAAACTCAGCGAACGCTGACATAGTACATGCGTCGTTCTCACCTTCATCCATTGGCTCCTCCGTCGGAGATTCGTCATGAAAACGCTCATCGCTTCGCTTATTGCAGCCGCTGCTTTTGTGACCGCCGCAACCGCCGCACCCTTCCCGCCGAGCTTTGACGGACCAGCTTTCGGACCATCCGATGTTCGTAGCTTCGATGGTCCTGCATTCGGACCAAAACAGGTGCCGAGCTTCGATGGACCGGCATTCGGCCCCAAAGATGTGCCGAGCTATGATGGTCCGGCTCGTTCGTCTCACGACAGTGGCAAGCACGGCTGAACCATTTGGATTATGATCTGACCCGATCACCCCGTCGCGGTAAGATCATATTGCCCCTTCTGTTGGATGCGCTCCTCCTCCCGCGCAGACCGATAGAGGGGGCTTTTCGCGTGCACTTCCGCAATTACGATCGCAAAAGCACGGCCGCGCAGTACGCACTGCGCGGCCGTGCCGGATTCCAATACTGGTCCTTGTCTCAATATCTGGCCATGACGATCAGGGCGGCCTCCAATTATCTAAGTTCTTTTGAACAAGCGCTGGCGCGCGAAGCGCGACAGAGGGGGTTGGACGGCGTCATCTGCGGTCACGTCCACAAACCCGAGATGC
>JANOAW010000086.1:0-3626 GCA_031411355.1 Hyphomicrobiaceae bacterium
AGATTGGTCCTGACCCGGAGAGGCCGCTCAAGCTATCGCGTTTAAAAGCTAAATTGGTGGTGCTGTTTTTCTATCCGAAGGACGATACAGCTGGCTGTACAGCCGAGGCGAAGGACTTTTCCCGATTAGCCGGTGAATTCAAAAAGCTTGATTGCCACGTCGTCGGCATCTCCACGGGCGACGTTGCATCGAAAGCGAAATTTCGAAAAAAGCACGGACTGGGAGTGCATCTCGCTGCTGACATCGACCACCGTGTGGCAGATGCGTTCGGGGTCTATGTCGAGAAATCCATGTACGGCAAAAAATACATGGGGATCGAACGCGCGACGTTTCTGATCGACATGTCTGGCCCGGTCGGGTCTGGCCCGGTCGACAAAGCCGGCACGATCGCGACAACATGGCGTAAGGTGAAAGTGCCTGGGCATGCCGACGCGGTTTTGCTCGCGGCTCAGTCCATGCGACGATGACCGGGACTAAGTGAATTGTGTTCTTCGAACGTTACCGGCTCGCCGGTGCACGAGATGGCCAGGAGCACTCCATGTACGCGCAAGCCCTGAATGCCGATGATGATGCCGCCCGCGCCTCAGAGCCGGTCGAATTGCTGGCGCGTTTCCAAGCCAAAATCGATGCCGAAGACAAGATCGAGCCCAACGATTGGATGCCCGAGGCATATCGGCGAACGTTGTTGCGTCAGATCTCGCAACACGCTCACTCCGAGATCATCGGCATGCAACCAGAAGGCAACTGGTTGTCGCGGGCCCCATCGTTGAAGCGCAAAGCGGCACTGCTCGCAAAGATCCAGGACGAGGCGGGACACGGCCTCTATCTCTATTCGGCCGCCGAGACACTTGGGCGATCGCGTGAGAGTTTCGAGGATGCCCTGATTTCCGGCCGCGCCAAGTATTCGTCGATCTTCAATTATCCGACTCTGACCTGGGCTGACATCGGTGCCATCGGGTGGCTGGTCGATGGGGCGGCGATCATGAACCAAATTCCGCTGTGCCGCTGTTCGTATGGCCCCTATGCGCGCGCCATGATCCGGGTGTGCAAAGAGGAGAGTTTCCATCAACGCCAGGGCTTCGAGATCATGACCACGTTGTCGAGCGGCACGGACACGCAACGAGCGATGGCACAGGATGCGCTCGATCGATGGTGGTGGCCATGCCTGATGATGTTCGGCCCTCCTGATACGGACAGCATGCATTCCGCGGACACGACCCGCTGGAAGATCAAACGGTTTTCGAATGACGATCTGCGGCAGAAGTTCATCGATGCGACAGTGCCACAGGCGCGCCACCTCGGCTTGTCGATTCCGGACCCGCAACTTTCTTTCGATGCCGAGACAGGGCACTGGGCCAGTGGGCCGATCGACTGGTCGGAATTCAAGCGTGTGCTTGCGGGCGATGGGCCATGCAATCGACAGCGCCTGAGCGCTCGGGCGCGTGCCCACGAGGCAGGCAGCTGGGTGCGTGAAGCCGCCTCTGCGTATGCGGAAAAGCAGCGTCGCGTGGCGGCGGCACACGCGGCCTGATCGCGTGATACTTTCGATTTGGTGTCGGATGGCGCAATCAGGTCACTTCCCAGTTGCGCAAAATCGCCAATCAGGCGAACATCGGTCACCGTCGATGACTCTCGCAGACCGGGTGGTCGTTCTGTCGACTGCCCCATCCGGACTGCGGCTACTGTGGTTCCTGTGTGATGTGGGATCGACAAACCGCGGATGCCTCACCATCTGGTGGCTTGAAGATCACGCTCAGCGACATTAGTGATTCACCTTAGGCTTGCCCAAATGTTTTGGCAGCTTGGGTCCCCCGGGTGACGACTGAAGAGGCCTCCCCATGGCGACGAACACCGACTCTATTTTCGACCTGTTCGCGAAGTCCTACGACGGCAACAAGCAAGCCCGCATGCCGTTGCGAGACTATCTCGACGCGTGCAAATCCGATCCGACGATGTATGCCAGCGCGTCCGAGAGGATGATCGCAGCCATCGGTGAGCCGGAGTTGATCGATACCGCCAAGGACCAGAGGCTCGGGCGGGTGTTCATGAACCGCACGGTCAAGGTCTATCCGGCGTTCAAAGACTTCTATGGCCTCGAAGAGACCATTGAGCGCATCGTCGGCTATTTCCGGCACGCGGCCCAGGGGCTCGAAGAGCGCAAACAAATTCTCTATCTTCTCGGTCCGGTCGGGGGCGGAAAATCTTCGCTGGCTGAACGGCTGAAGGAACTGATGGAGAAACGGCCGATCTATGTGTTAGCCACCAAAGACGAAATATCGCCGGTCTTCGAAAGCCCGTTAGGGTTGTTCGACCCGGTCACTATGGCCGACATGATGGCCGACAAATATGGTATTCCCAAGCGCATCTTGCCAGGCTTCATGAGCCCTTGGGCTGTCAAGCGGCTGGATGAATTCGGCGGCGATATCTCGAAATTCTCCGTCGCGAAAATGTACCCGTCGCGATTGCGCCAGATCTGCGTTGCCAAGACCGAACCGGGCGATGAGAACAACCAGGATATCTCAGCGCTCGTCGGCAAGGTCGACATCCGCAAGCTCGAGCACTACGGCCAGAACGACGCCGACGCTTATTCCCATTCGGGCGGATTGAACCGCACGACGCAGGGGTTGTTGGAATTCGTCGAAATGTTCAAGGCGCCGTTGAAGATGCTGCACCCGTTGCTGACGGCGACGCAGGATCGCAGTTATGTCGGCACCGAGAATGTCGGCGCCATGCCGTACCAGGGCATCATTGTCGCGCACTCGAACGAAAGCGAGTGGCAGTCGTTCCGCTCGAACAAGAACAACGAAGCGTTTCTCGACCGCATTTGTGTGATCACGGTGCCGTATTGCCTGCGCGTGCTCGAAGAGCGGAAAATCTACGAGAAACTCCTGGCGTCGTCCGACCTCAAGAATGCGCCATGTGCGCCGGGAACGCTTGAAATGCTGGCGCGGTTTTCGGTGCTTTCGCGATTGAAAGAACATGAAAATTCGCAGATCTTCTCAAAAATGCGCGTGTACGACGGCGAAAGCCTGAAAGACACCGACCCGCACGCCAAGACCATCCAGGAGTATCGTGACGCGGCTGGTGTCACCGAGGGCATGGACGGGGCTTCGACCCGGTTCGCCTACAAGGTTCTTTCCGGTACCTTCAACTTCGACAACACCGAAGTTGCGGCTGATCCGGTGCACCTGATGTACATTCTGGAGCAGTCCATCAAGCGCGACCAGATGCCTGAGGAGCAGGAGAGCCGCTACATCGAGTTCCTCAAGGAGGAGTTGGCCCCGCGCTACGCCGAGTTCATCGGCAATGAGGTGCAGAAAGCCTATCTCGAAAGCTATCATGACTTCGGCCAAAACTTGTTCGACCGTTACGTCGCGTATGCCGACAGCTGGATCGAAGATCACGATTTCAAAGATCCCGATACCGGCCAGATCATGAGCCGGCAGGTGTTGGAACAGGAGTTGTCCAAGATCGAGAAGCCAGCCGGCATCGCCAATCCGAAGGATTTCCGGTTCGAAGTGGTCAAGTTCGCCTTGCGCGCGCGTGCGAAAAACGCGGGCAAAAACCCGACGTGGACAAGCTACGAGAAGATCCGCGACGTCATAGAGCGGCGCATGTTCAGCCAG
>JANOAW010000087.1:0-3082 GCA_031411355.1 Hyphomicrobiaceae bacterium
GACGTGACGAGATCGGCGCCGAATTGATGAAGATCGGCGAGGAGATCAAGGATTTCCTCGATATCCTGTCATCGCGCACGCGCATCATGGACATCATTCGCGGCGAACTCACCGACATCAAGACCGAGTTTGCGACGCCGCGCCAGACTGAAATCATCGACATCGAAGGCGACCTCGAAGACGAAGATCTCATTCAGCGCGAAGATTGCGTCGTCACGGTTTCGTTGCGCGGCTATATCAAGCGCGTGCCACTTTCGACCTATCGCGCCCAGCGTCGCGGCGGCAAAGGTCGCTCGGGCATGTCGACCAAGGACGAAGACGTCGTCACGCAGATCTTCATCGCCTCGACACACACACCGGTGCTGTTCTTCTCCTCGCGCGGAATGTGCTATCGCATGAAGGTCTGGCGTCTGCCGGCCGCGACCCCGCAATCACCCGGCAAAGCATTGGTCAACCTGCTGCCACTGCAGGAGGGCGAAACGATCACGTCGATCCTGCTGCTGCCCGAAGACGACAAAACCTGGGCTGATTACGAACTGATGTTTGCCACGCGCTCGGGTGGCATTCGCCGCAATGCGCTGGCCGATTTCGAGAGCATCAATCGCAATGGCAAGATTGCCATGAAGCTCGACGAGGGCGATCAGATCGTCGCCGTGGCGCTGTCGAAACCGGATCAGGACGTCATCCTCACATCCGCCAAAGGACAGAGCGTGCGCTTCCTGATCGGGGAAGAGGTGCGCTTGTTCAAGGGCCGGGATTCCACCGGCGTGCGCGGTATCCGTCTGGAAGCGGGTGATCGCCTGATCTCGATGGCGATCCTCGAACATACCGAGGCAACGGCTGAAGAACGCGTCGCGTATCTGAAGCGCGCCGTCGCCGAGCGCCGCGCGCTGAATGCGGAGGGCGACGAAGCCGATCCGACACCGGCCGCGATCGCCGACGATGAAGTGGCCACTGCCATCGCCGAGTTGACCGACGATCGCTATGAACAGCTGAAGGCGCGCGAACAGTTCCTGCTCGCCGTGTCCGAGCGCGGCTTCGGCAAACGCTCGTCATCTTACGAATATCGAACATCGGGCCGTGGCGGCAAAGGCATCGCGGCGATGGTGGTCAATGATCGCAACGGCGATCTCGTGGCGGCGTTTCCGATCGAGCAGACGGATCAGATCATGCTCGTCACGGATGCCGGTCAGTTGATCCGCTGCCCCGTCAAAGATGTGCGCATCGCCGGTCGCAATACACAGGGCGTGCGCGTTTTCCGGACGGACGGCGCGGAGAAAGTCGTCTCGGTCGAGCGTATCGAAGATGATGGCGCGGTGGATGCGGACGAGAGCGGCACGCCTGCGTCGGAGACGCCAGCGTGATAAAAACGGGCGGGCAGTTGTTCGCCCTTTTTCTTGTTGCATCGCCATCTTGTTTCCGCTATGTTCCAACCAACTCGATGGCATAGCGAGACCAGTCCATGGCGGAAAATGTTCAATCGGCGATCTTCGAAGTCCTGAAAAGACTCCAGTCCGATTCTTCCATGGTGATGAATCGCCTTAGTGAAATCGACAACCGCCTCGGCAGCATGGATGGCCGCCTCGGCAAGCTTGAAACGCAGGTCAAGAAGCAGAACGCGGACAGCGCGGCGATGCTGGTGATCATGCGCGCGACCGTTCGGGACTTCAACGAACGCATCATCGAGATTGAGGACGACATCCGGTTTGTCAAGCGGAAGGCTTAAGGCAACCCTGCCACGGCTTCAGCCAAGAGTGCCGTCACATACGGCGCAAACGAGCGCCCTGCTTCAAGTCGGAAGGTATCAAGCCAAGATGTTCCGGGCCACGGCATCGGATCAGATGTTTGGGGACCAGTTCGCCACAGCATCACTTCGGCTTTGCCGAAGATGGTGCGCGTGCACATGCCAACTGGAAACGCCGAAAGGTCGAAATCAAGCGGGCAAGCGCTTGCGAGGACGTCGGCGGCGCGGGGGCCGGTGATGGTTAGACCGATATTGCGGTGGCTGACGTCGACGAGCGAAGCAGGCTTGCCCGCGAGACGTGCCTGTAAATGTTGAAGACGTGCGCTGTCGTCAGGTGCGATCAGCAGCCATTCGTCGGGGCCGAGCCAAAGGGCTGCGTGTGTGGATGTGCCCACGGCTCGCAGCGGTTCGATCGGCAGAACATACCCGAAAGCATCGCCAAGCCCGTCGGCCGCGCCGCGATAGACGAGGCGGATGACTGGGCCTGCGTCGGTGATGCTGATCTCGCCGGCGCGATTGGGCAGAGCTAGTCCGTGCACGGCAGAACGGCGGTGTGCGTCAGCCACTGAGTCGCTCTCCCTTGGCATCGACGAACACAGGCGCCACGACCGTGACGGCGATCCCGCCCGACGGCATCGGCACGTGCAACGTCTCACCGAAGCGACCGCGGCCACCCGCTACGACTCCAAGCGCGATCGATCGTTCGAGCGTCGCGCTCCAATAGGCAGATGTGATGTGGCCGAGTGCGGGTGTGCCTGTCTTCGGCGCGGCCTCCGTCGTGATCTGCGCGCCCTCTTCGAGCACGATGTTCGGGTCCGTCGTCAGCAATCCGACCAATTGCATGCGGTTGCTTGTGATCATGTCTGGCCGCGTCAAGGAACGCTTGCCGACGAAGTCGCGCTTGGCCTTGCCGATGGCCCAGGTGAGGCCAACGTCGTCGGGTGTCATCGTACCGTCGGTCTCTTGCCCGACGATGATGAATCCTTTCTCAGCGCGGAGCACGTGCATGGACTCGGTACCGTAGGCGCAGGCGCCGTGCTTCTGTCCCTCGCGCCAGACGGCCTCCCACACGTCGCGGCCGAAATCGGCAGGCACGTTGATTTCAAAGCCGAGTTCACCGGTAAAGCTGACGCGGAACAGCCGCGTATCGACGCCGCAGATGCGACCCTCGCGCACGGCCATGTGCGGGAATGCCGTCGCCGACAGATCGATACCCTCGACCAGCGGCGTGATGATCTCACGTGCCTTGGGCCCCTGCACGGCGATGACGGCCCATTGCTCAGTTGTCGACGTCAACCAGACTTTCAAGTCCGGAAACTCCGTCTGCGCATAGTCTTC
>JANOAW010000088.1:0-6251 GCA_031411355.1 Hyphomicrobiaceae bacterium
TAGGGGCGCACGACCTTCCAGATGCCACCCGGCCTCGGCGTAGCGCGCAATCTCAGCCGGCGCCGCCTTACGCTGCCGCAGCACCTCGCGAAGTCCTTCGATGGCAAGTCCAAGCCCGGGGCTGGCCCGGTACCGCCGGCCGGCCGGCTGCCGATAGCGGAAGAGGTCGACGACCGTCTTGGCTGGATCGGTCACTGTCACGGTAACGTCGGCAATGGTGTGCGTCTCGATCCCTGAGCGCAGCAGCGGCTCCCGAAAGCGCACGACCTGCAGGGCTGTCCAGGACATCGTTGGCTTGCGGTCGCGCAGCCCAATGGCGAGCCACACGCGCGACGGCACCGTGTCGGTCAGCTCGTGAAACGCCAGCGCCGACGTCAGGCAGATGACACCGCTCGGCACCATCTTAGCGACCTGCGCCAGGTCCTGGTTGGCATCGCCCACGGCGTCGGGCAGCTGATAGAGACCACGGCCGAGCTTCGCCACCTCACCGGCCGCCAGCATGCGCGTGACCGTTGCTGCCGTCACGCCCGCCGCGATGAATTCAGATAGACGCACGAGACCCTGCCGAGACAGCAGCACCCGGGCGTGGTCGCGTTGTTTGGGTTGAACGAGCATGCCAGCGCGATGATACAAAAAGCTTAATATAACAACTGTTTTGACAGCTTTTTGTATCATTGACAGACCAAGAATGAAACATCTTTCGGCACACCGTGTGCTCGCGGACACGATTGGTGCCGGTCTGCCAGCGTCGTCTTGCCGACCTGCCGCGGCCCGAGCAGCGCAACCGACGCGTGAACCGTCAGGTCATGGGCGATCTGGGCATGGCGACGGCGAGGGATTATTTTGCAAATTTAACATGGTGTGTTTGATTTGCAAATACGCATCGCGACCATGGGGAGCGCCGCTGCGCTGGCCAGCCGTCTGCTCCACGTCTCTTTACCCCGGATCGAAGCCGCAGGGCCGAGACTGTCTTCACAGGCTCGGTTCACGAGAGCCGGATCAGGTCCACCAACCGCTAGCACCGCAATCCGCTAGCACTTCAATTTGTATAGCGCTTTATCAGCCCGCTATACGCTTCAAGAACCCGCCGCACACCAGCCCCTTCAACTGACGCGCCTCACGATGGCGCATCGTCACCCACGGCGCGGGTGGCATATCCCCCTTGAGAACCGGCCCGATGGTCGTGATGCCGTCGCCGGTGTTGCTTGATGAAATGTATCACATGTGTTACACATGGCAAACGACGGTACGACGAGAGTACGCCGAACCGGCTTTGGATTGGATCAAGTCTCTTGATCGTGAGGACCGTCGCGAGTGGGTGCCGACCTTCGCACACTGCAATGCGGGTCGCGGTCGGGATGCCTCTCAGTCGGCCAATGGGCAACTGCCTGCATGCGGAGCAGCCTGCCGGGCGGAGCAACGGCGCGACTTCTGCGGCTTCATCAAAAAGACCGGCAAGATGCCAAAGGCCGATCTTGATCGGGCACTGAAACGCAAGCGACATTGGAGTGAGCACGATGGCAACCCGCAAGAAGCACAAGAACATCGGCTCATCCGTCGCGTCGTTCCTTGCTGACGAGGGCATTCTTGAACAGGCAACCGAGTCTGCAATCAACACCGTTCTCGCATGGCAAATTGCTGAGGCGATGAAGCGTGATGGACTTACCAAGGTGGCCATGGCCAAGCTACTCGGCACCAGCCGCATGCAGCTTGATCGGTGGCTTGATCCCGAACACGGCAAGGTCACAGTCGAGACGCTGCAAAAGGTGGCCGAGAAGCTGGGCAAGCGACTTTTGATCGAGTTCGCATGATCCCAGAGTCGAACACACCGCCGTCGTTGACGCCTTGGGCCAGCACATCGCGGAACACGAGCATGCCCTCGGCATTGCTGCTGCCGAAACCAAGCCTCGGGTTGGCCGGAACGGATCGGCGAACCAGATGCGTCAGTGAATTGGTCGGCGGAGGGGGATCACGATCTCGGCCGCGACATCGGCCGCACTGAAAGCAATCCAATCGGGTGACTCGTGCACCGGCTTTGGGTCCGATGACATGCGCTGCCTGTTTTGCTGAGTGCCGATTGTCGCGCGGCACGCCATGGCCTGCGGGACGCGCATAGACCGCTAGCATTACAATCCGCTAGCGCCACAACTTGTCTAGCGTTTTGCCAAGAAGCTATACGCCATACGAAAAACCCACCCCGTGGCCACGCCCAACCGACGTGCGTATAGCTCCACGCTATATGTCTAGCGTTTACTGAACATGCTATACGGCCAACATCCTAGCGCCTTACAAGCCAAAAGCTACAAGAAGCCCAATTTACATCACGTTTTTGCCTCTTTACCGATTGTCCACCACCGCGACGCATAGTACTTTGTATAGACGGTTCGCGTATCGCTAGACCACACCCAAGCTAGACGCGTCGAGAACCGCTACACAATGAAACTCGCTAGACATTATGGATTTGCTAGCGCCTCCCCGAGGGCCAGATGAAGACGATTGCGCTCATCAACACCAAGGGCGGCGTCGGAAAAACCACGCTTGCCAGCAACTTAGCCGCTTGGGTTGCGACAACGAACAAGCGTGTTGCCATGGTCGATCTCGACCCGCAGCGGTCGCTGGCCTCGTGGTGGAAGCGGCGCGGACAATCCGAAAACCCGAAGATTTTCGCTGGCGCGGCGGATTCCGATGATGCCGTCGAGAAGTTGGAGCTGGACGGCTGGGATTACTGCTTCCTGGATAGCCCGCCGTCGGCGCTCCTTCTGATCAAGGAAGCGATCGAGGCGGCCGATGTCGTCCTCATCCCCTGCAAGGCCGGTGGTCATGATGTCGACGCCATGCGTGATGCTCTCCGCTTGGTCCATCACAGTGGCAAGCCGTACCGCGTCGTCATCAACGAGGTGATGCCCCGCGAACGCGCGCAGGAAGCGTTACGCGAGACATTGATCAAGGCCGGGTTTCCGGTCGCACCGCTAGACATCACGCGCCGAACCTCTTTCTCCACGGGCGCCAACGTCGGCAAGGCTGGTTTCGAGATGGGCGACAAGGAAGCCGGCAGCCAGATCGAGCAGCTCTGGGCCGAAGTCCTGCGCCTCACCAAAGGGAGCAAGAAATGACCACGCGTCCTTTGGATGAAGCACCAGAATTCGGCGGTTTTGCCGCTGACCTGGCGTCGATCCTCTCCGCGCCAACCAGCCCGGAGATGGACCGCCGCATGAATGATGAGCGCCGCGCTACGCGGACACCGAAGCAAAGAGCTCGCAAAGCGCTACGGACCGAGCAAGTGAACTTCCGCGTCGCGGTCGAACACCGCGAGATCCTGGCGGCCCTGGCCGAGAAACTGGACGTGAGCGCGACCGACGTCTTCATCCAGGCGCTGATGGACTTGGCGAAACAGCACAAGATCAAGGTCGGGTCATGATCCGTGCAGCCTCCATGCTGGTCGGTGCCGGCATCGTCGCCGCCGCCGCGCATGTGTCCATCCTCGCAGCGGGTGGATACCACGCTGGCCACGCGGCCATCATCATCGCAGTTGCCTCTGGTGTGGTTGTGGCGGCGATCGCCATCGGCCGTTGCATGGCCGAGCGCCGCATTCTGCTCGCTTTGACCATGCTGGTCTGCATGCTCGCCGGCGAAGCCTACGGCCTGCTGCAGACGGCCGAACGCGTGATCGCGGTCCGCGAAGCCGGCGAAGCGCCGATCCTCGCGAACGATACAAAGCGCAAAGCTGGGCTCCAACGCATCAAGGATGCCGAAGACGCCAAGCGCAAAGCCGATGCGGCCGTGGTCGAAAAAGCTGCTGAAAAGTCCTGCGTTTCTAACTGTCGCACACTCTTGGAGGGCGCCGTGACTGCTGCAAAACTCGAACTCGACAAGGCGCGCGACGACCTCGGACAGCTGCCGCCGGCCAAGTCTGCGACGCCGCTCGCGGATCGCTTGGGCATTGCAGGTTGGACGCTCGACCTCGTGCAGGCCGCGTTAGCGTCAATCGGTGCAAACGGCCTGGGCGCTACGCTCCTCGCGTTCGGCTCACACGGTGGCCGTCGGCGGAAAGACGCCGACCCCATTCAGCCCCCGTTGCGCGCTGAAGCTCAGACACCGATCGCCGCCCCGCCGAAACTGATCGAAGCCGACGTCGTGCCGGTCCAGTCGACGCGCGAGCATGCGGCAGCGTTCATCACGGCCGCGATGCGCCGCGACCTCGCTGGCGAAATCGATGCGGCCGACCTCCACAGAGCTTATCTCGATTACTGCAAGGTCACCGGCGAGCCGCCGCGTGCGGACATCGGCAAAACGCTGGCGATGCTCCTGCGCGACCTCGGTTTGACGATGACAAACAACGCGATCCGCGGCGCACGTCTGGTTTCGACGCAACTGAAAATTGAGCAGGCCGCCTGAAGCCATGCAATTACGCATAGCGCCACATACAACCCGAAGGCTGTTTCGTGGCGTGTTGCGCTGATGATACACCAGGCGCCAAGCCCCAAAGATGGCCGCTGAGGCCGATTCTCAAGCCTTTAGTGTTTGGACTGCCTAAATTTCATGAAACCCGCTCAGCGGCCTCCTGCGTGGCTGGAAACGACATGCCAGCGCACATCGGCGCATCGCGTTTTGATCGCCGTCTACAACCACACGCTCTTCATCGCCAAGCCTCTTGCCGGTCTTTCCCCTTGCACGGACTGTATTGCGAAGCCCGCTCGGTCAGCGCCGGTGTGGTCTTTTAAAAACATGCCGGGCCTTTGCCCGTCCGCTTATCCGCAAGGAGCTTGCGACTGGAGCCATAACACGTAGGGCCGCTCTTGCGGTCCTTCCTTTTGCGCCCGGCTAGGGCGCCTCTCACTGCGTTCTCCACAGGCCGCTCGTTGGGCTCCGAAGTGTTTTTATGTGTTTTATCTAAGTTAGTGAGTGTTACGGGCGTTTTGAGCTCCAGCTATACACCTGATATTGTTCATAAAATCGTCATTTTTGAACATCGTTCGGTTCCGAGAGTCTCGAATTTGGGTTCCGGGAGTCTCGAATCCTGGTTCCGGGAGTCTCGAATCTTGGTTCCGGGAGTCTCGAATCTGAAGCATGCGATCTGCACCCCACGGACGGTTCCTTGAATCTCGAATTCTTGTGGGCAAGGTTCCGTAAGTCTCGAATGCCGGTTCCGTAAGTCTCGAAGACCACTTAGCCTGCCTGGATGTCCAAGCTCTTGCCCGTTCGACATCCAAACCGCGATTTCTTCATCGTCGACATCTCGGATGCGACGCCGAAGGACGACATGGCGTCGATGGAGCACCCGGTGTTTTCGCTCTCTATCAAGCCGGACATGCGCGAGCTGGAGTATCAGGCGGGCAAAGGCCAGCGGCTGCGCGTGATCCCCTCGGGCCGCGGCCTCGCGACGATCATGGACAAGGACATTTTGCTCTACTGCATCTCGAAGTTGGTGGCGCAGAAGAACGCGGGCCAGGCGATTTCACCGGTGGTGGAAGTGTCGGCGCATGAGGTCATGGTCGCGACGAACTGGAACACGGAAAACAAGAGCTACGAGCGCTTTGAAGAGGCGCTGATTCGCTTGAAGGGTACGACCTTGAAGACCGACATCCTGACGGGTGGCAAGTCGGAAACACGGATCTTCGGCCTGATCGACGATGCCATCATCGAGCGCCGCGAGGATGGACAACCCTCAGCTTTCGGCCGGCTCACGAAGATCACGGTGAAACTGTCGGATTGGACGTTCCGTGCCGTCGACGCGATGGAGGTTCTGAGCATCGACCGGGGGTATTTCCGCCTGCGCCGGCCGCTTGAGCGCCGACTGTATGAGATCGCGCGCAAGCACGTCGGTACGAAGAACCAGACGTGGATGATTGGCATCGACAAGCTGCGTGACAAGGTCGGCACCAACGCGCCGCTGAAGAAGTTCCGCTTCAACCTCAAAGAAATCATCCGCGACGGCAACATCCCCGAGTACGGCTTCGCACTCGACGGCGACAACGTCGTGATGCAGCGCCTGGTGCCGGCCGTCGACAGCGCGCCGCATTGGATTCCACTGCGCCCCGACACACTCGACCGCGCGCAGAAGATCGCCGTGCAGCTCCGCATCCCCGTAACCACGCTCGAACGCGAATGGAATGAGTGGGCGGCGGGCAAAGGCGAAACACCGTCGGCCCCCGACGGCGCCTTCATCGCGTTCTGCAAGCAGAAGCTCGGCTCACAGCAGGCCTCGCGCTACGTGACCGCCCGCAAGGCTATCCAGGAGGCGATCACGCTGG
>JANOAW010000089.1:0-2948 GCA_031411355.1 Hyphomicrobiaceae bacterium
TCGACATGAAGGACGGGCCGGAACTCATCCTTAATACAGATTACGAGCACAGCCCGATTCCTGTGCCCGACGGCGTGGGCAATAAGTCGCGTCCAATCGTGAAACTGGCGCATTGAAAACCCGGCCGCGCCGGTGATTTCCCACCGCCAATTCCTCAAACCTGACGACCGCCATTAGCGATATGCTCAGGCGGCTGGTTTAAAACGGGCTGGGGTCGGGGGACCGCAACAGGAAACGACCAGGCGTCATGAGCTACCGGCACGCTCTTCTCGTCGACGACGATCCCGTGTTCCGCGCACTCGCGGAAGACATGGTGCTCGATGCTGGCGTTGCCGCCGTCGACACGGCGGACGATGGCATGCAGGCGCTGGCGAAACTCGATGCCGGGATGGCGCCCGATCTTCTCGTCTGTGATCTCAACATGCCTGCCCATGATGGCGTGAGCCTGATCCGCTCGCTCGCCGACCGTCGCTTTTCGGGCAAGGTGCTGATCATTTCGGGCGAGGCGAAACCGGTCATCGACTCCGTCGCGAAGCTTGCGCGCATGCAGGGCCTGAACATCATCGGGTCGATCCGCAAGCCGCTCACGATGGACGCGCTGGAGGCGGCCCTGTCGCGGGGTGCGCCGGCGCCGAAGAAGATCGACCTTGCGCCGGCTGTTCCAAGCCTTCTTGACGCCGCGATCGAGCGCGGCGCGCTGCATCCGTTTTTCCAGGCCAAGGTATCGATGGCCGACCGGACGATCACCGGCGCAGAGGCGCTGGCGCGCATCGCGGTGACCTCGACCGAGTTCGCAAACCCTGTGCCCTATATCGAGCTCGCCGAGCGCAACAGCCGCATCGACGACCTTACCATCGCGCTGACGCGCATCGTTGCAAAGCACACCAGGGGTTTCGTTTCCAACGGCAAGCCTCTGCCGGTGTCGATCAACATCTCGCCGATGTCGCTTCAGCGACGCGACTTTCCCGACCTGCTGGCGCAAACTGTCGAAGCGGCCGGCGTTCCCTGCTCGCAGATAACGCTGGAAGTCACCGAGACGCGGCTGGTGGAATACGGGCCCGACGCGCTCGAAATCCTGTCGCGGATGCGCATCAAGGGCTTTGGCCTTTCGGTGGATGATTTCGGCACGGGCTATTCGAACATCGACCGGCTGCAGATGTATCCCTTCACCGAGTTGAAGATCGACCAGTCGTTCACGCGCGGCGTGCTTACCGATGGTTTCGCCCGTGCAAGTGTCGAGATGAGTGTTCGTCTCGCAAAGGAGATGGGCCTCAAGATCGTCGCCGAAGGTGTCGAGACCATCGAGATGTGGAACTACCTGGCCGACCTCGGCATCGACGAAGCGCAGGGTTATCTGATGGCGCGCCCGATGCCCGCAACGGCCTTCACAACGCTGCTGGCCAGCGGCCTGACCGAAATGCCGAAAGCGCTCGCGGGCTGATCCGCGCGCAAAAGCTTGACTTGTCGCGGGCTCGGTATGACCAAGCGGCCCCACATCCGGCATTCGCTACGTGGGAATGACCCGTAGTTCGCCCGGAGTGGTGTCATGACGCTGTCCATCGGCCTCGATTTTGGCACGACGAATACCGTCGCCACGATGGTCAACGCCGATGATCAGGTCGAAGCGGTGCATTTCGCTCATAGTGGTGAAGCGTTTGATGCATTCCGCTCGGTGCTGTGCTTCTCGGAAACGGATGACGACCGGGGCAGGCGAACAAATGTCGACGCGGGGCCATGGGCGATCGACCAGTTCGTGGAATCAGGTGGAGACTGCCGCTTCATCCAGTCATTCAAGACGTTCGCCGCCAGCGCGCATTTCACGGATACACTGATCTACAACCGTCGCCTGAAATTCGAGGATCTGCTCGCAAGCTTTCTCAAACAGGTTCGCGCGCATGCAGGTGTCGATTTCCCCAGGCGCGTGGTGATCGGCCGCCCTGTGAGCTTCGCCGGCGCCTCGCCGGACGACGTGCTGGCGCGTGCACGGTATGAAGCAGCGTTGCGGACCGTCGGCTTCGAGGAAATTCACCACGTTTATGAGCCGGTCGCCGCCGCCTACTTCTTTGCGCAGCGACTGAAGTCCGATGCGACAATTCTTGTCGCCGATTTCGGCGGCGGCACGAGCGATTTCTCGGTCGTGAGATTTTCCGTCGGTCGTTCAGGGCTCGACTACAAGCCGCTGGCCCACACGGGCGTTGGCGTCGCAGGTGACGCATTCGATTTTCGAATAATCGACCGGGTCGTGGCGCGCGCGTTCGGAAAGGGCTCGGAATTCATGAGCTGGGGCAAAATTCTTCCGGTGCCAAATGCCTACTTCCAGAAATTCAGCCGCTGGAACGAGCTATCGCTGATGCGCCAGTCGCGCGACTATCGCGAGTTGCAGGAACTGGTGCGCGACAGCCTCGATCCCGACCGTATCCGCGCCTTCATTGCATTCCTCGACGCAGACGCCGGTTATGCGATGTACCGCGCCGTGTCCGCCGCAAAGATGCAGTTGTCTCAGGCGGACGAAGGCGCGTTTTCGCTCCATGTTGCCGGTGTCGACATCGAGCGCACGATCAAGCGCGCCGAGTTCGAGAAATGGATTGCGCCTGAACTCGACGAGATCAACGCCTGCGTTGACCGCGCTCTCCACACGGCCGGTCTGACCGAGACACAGATCGACCGGGTCTTTCTGACGGGCGGCTCTTCATTCGTCCCGGCCGTGCGCGCGCAGTTCGAGGATCGATTTGGAGCCGCAAAAATCGAGACCGGTGATCAGCTTGTCTCGATTGCTTACGGTCTCTCGCTGATCGGGCGCGAGCAGGAGATCGGCCGCTGGGCCGTGTGATCTCGCTGGATCGCGAATTTCGCGATGATGCGCAACCTTGGTCCCTGCCAGAACCGGCCAGTTCTGCGCACACGTTGTTCAGCGCGACTCCAGCAAACTCAACCACTTGCGCGGCTCA
>JANOAW010000090.1:0-3495 GCA_031411355.1 Hyphomicrobiaceae bacterium
GGCGTGTCGAACACCCAGTGCAGCGCGACTGTCAACTCGACCACACCTAAGCCGGCACCGAGATGTCCGCCGGTCACCGACACGGCGTCGATGGTCTCCTGGCGCAATTCGTCTGCTACCCGGCGCAGGTCCTTCTCGGGCAATCGACGTAGGTCTTGGGGAAACGCGATCCGGTCGAGCAGTGGGGTTGCGGACATGAAGTCTTCCTGTCTCGCGCCACTCCTCGAGAGGTGTGGTGCGCGCCTTCACAGCTACGTCGTGTTTCGCCATGCGGTGCACGACGCTTCGACACCAGCTTTACCGTGCCCAAAGAGTGGTCGGCACTCCCGGGCGACGTCGAACTAGATACACGACATTTCCCTTTACGTGTGCGGATGTCCAGCTGGATCGACCGGACCGATTGCCGCTCTGGCCGCATGGCAGCGATCGCCTATTCGAATGGCGCGCGCACGGAATCGGACATCTCGACGACCGCGCCCGACTGTGGCCATAGACGGTCGTCATACCCCAAGGCGATGGTGACCTGATGAAACTCGCAACCCTTCGTAACGGCACACGTGACGGCGCCCTGGTGATCGTGTCACGCGATCTCTCGCGCTGCATCGTTGCGCGCGATGTCGTCCCGGAACTGGCGACGATGCAACACCTGCTCGATGCGTGGGCCGTGGTCGCGCCCACGTTGCAACAGGCCTCTGAGGCGTTGAACGCCGGCACAGCGCGCGCACCGGTCGCCAACTTCGATGCTTCGGCCGCCATGGCGCCGCTGCCGCGCGCTTACCAATGGTGCGACGGATCGGCTTACGTCAACCATGTCGAGCTGGTGCGCAAGGCACGCGGTGTCGAGATGCCGTCCAGCTTCTGGACCGATCCGCTCATGTATCAGGGCGGATCGGACACGCTCATTGGCGCCCGTGACGACATCGTGGTTGCCGACGAAGCCTACGGAATCGACCTTGAGGGCGAGGTGGCGGTGGTCACGGACGACGTCCCGATGGGCATCCGTGTCGCCGACGCCGGCGCGCACGTGCGGCTGATCATGCTGGTCAACGACGTATCGTTGCGCAATTTGATACCGAACGAACTCGCCAAAGGCTTCGGCTTTCTGCATGGTAAGCCGTCGACGGCGTTTTCGCCGGTTGCCGTCACGCCCGACGAACTCGGAGAGGCTTGGCGGGATGGCAAGGTGCATCGGCCCTTGCTCGCGGCCATCAACGGCCAACCGCTCGGTCGACCCGATGCCGGCGCCGACATGACGTTCTCGTTTCCCCAATTGATTGCGCATGCGGCCAAAACCCGGCGGCTCGCGGCCGGCACCATCGTCGGCTCGGGCACCGTCTCGAACAAGAGCGCGGATGGCGGCCCCGGCAAACCCGTTGATCAGGGTGGTCTCGGTTACACCTGCCTTGCCGAAGTGCGCACCATCGAGGCGATCGTCGGCGGCAAACCGGTCACGCCGTTTCTGAAATTCGGCGATCGGGTCACTTTGGACATGACGGACGTCGCCGGAAACTCCATCTTCGGCGCCATCGATCAGGGAATCGTGAAATATGCGGGCATTTGACATATCCGGCGTCGGTCTCGCGCTGCTGCTGGTGCCGCTGTACGGATGGCTGCTTGGCCGGTTTGTCGGCCGGCGCGACTGGCGCATCGGCGGCGTCCTAGTGCTTGGCCTGGTGCTGGTCGCCGGCGTGCAGTTGGCCATCCTCGCCGGTCAGAGCTTGATCGAGGCGCAGACCAGTGCCGTCGGCAAGACTGTATTGTTTCTATTCGAACGTCGCGGCTACGAAGCGATTGCCAATCCTGAATTCCCGGTGTTCCTGGTGGTGTTCGGCACGTTCGTGACCATGCTCGGCTGGTCTGCGACGCCAGCGAAAAAAGCACAGGACACCGTCGTGGCATGATGACTGATACGCCAACCGGCATGACGATCGCCCGTGCCGACAGTCCGGGCGGCGGCCGATGACCTGGCGCGAAATCCTAGCGCGAAATCCGCTCGGCTTCGGCACGATGGCCATCGGCGGACAGGTCGTCGGCATGGCCGACGAGGCGGCCTATGCGACGCTCCGCGCCGCCTACGACGCCGGCATCCGCATGTTCGACACGGCGCCGCAATACGGCTGCGGGTTGGCCGAGGAACGGCTCGGGTTGCTGTTGCGTGATGTGCCGCGCGATCACATTGTCATTGCCAGCAAAGTCGGCAAGCGCATCGCGCCGCTCGGCTCCGGCGGACAGCGTCAGCGGGAGGTGATTTTTCCCGGCGGGCACGACGCCGAGATGGTGTTCGATTATTCAGCCGACGGCACGAAACGGATCGTCGAGGCGAGCTTGCGCCGCTTACGCCTCGATCGGCTCGATCTGGTCTTGATCCACGACGTCACGCGCCATTTTCACGGCGACGACGGGGTTCACGCAGTGTTTGAGCAGGCACGAAACGACGTCGTCCCGGCCCTGCGACAACTACAGGATGAGGGCGTGATCGGCGCCATCGGCACCGGGCTCAAGGACGTCGATATTGCAGCCCGTTTCGTCGACGAGTGCGAGATCGACGTGGTCTTGATGCCGGGTCGGCTGACGCTGCTCGACCAGTCGAGCATCGTGAGCGGTCTGGCGGACCTGTGTCACAAGCACGGTGTCGCCTTAATTGCCGCGGCGCCCTTCGACAGCGGCATTCTTGCGACGGGATCTGCGATTGGTGGCACTTACGGCTACCGGCCGGCCGATGCCGACATTCTGGCTCGGGTGCGGGGCATCGAAGCGGTTTGCCGACGTTTCGACACACCGCTACAGGCGGCCGCACTGCAGTTTCCCCGCCTGCATCCTGCGGTCACGACCGTACTCACCGGCATGCGCACGCCCGACGACGTGTCGTTGAATGCGGCGTGGATGAAAGCGGCAATCGATCCAGCGCTCTGGACCGAACTCGCGGGGCACTGCGGTGTTGTGTTGCCCGACGCCTGAGCGTTGCCGCGGCATCAATCCATCACGGCTTCGGCCTCGATTTCAATCAAATAGGCGGGTGACGCCAAGCCCGCGACTTCGAGATAGGTCGAGGCAACCAGCAGCCCGTCGAGTGCTTCGTCACGGACTCTCCGGGTCAATGCCACTTGCCCCGGCACCGTGCAGAAAGTCGTTACCTTGACCAGATGCCGCGCCTCGAAACCGGCGTGGGCGAGCACGGCAAAGATGTTGAGCCACGTTCTACGCGCTTGAGCCTCGAGCCCGTCAGCGAGCGTGCCGTCCGGCGCGACACCGATCTGGCCCGATATCACGATGCGTCGGCCAACGGCTGAATGTACGACGGCCTGCGCGTAGCTGGACGCCGGCCGAACGACGGTCGGTGGATTGATGCGCTCGATCATGACGATAACTCCGTTGCAACGTCGGGCTCAGTGGGTGCGCCCTGGATGGCGCGCAATCCTTCGCGATAGGTCGGATAGATCAAGCGCATACCGAGGGCCATCGTCATGCGCGTATTCCGCACCCGCTTGTTCTCGG
>JANOAW010000091.1:0-4197 GCA_031411355.1 Hyphomicrobiaceae bacterium
CGTGGCCGCGGCCGCGCTGGGGTGCCATTCTGCAACACCGCTGTAGGCCAAACCTGCCAGCATCACGGTCAGTCCGAGGCCGACCAGTACAAGTCCCAACCCACGCATCACGGCCCCCGACACTACGTCATCGAGGGCATATCCAAAGCCGCCACAGAAATCCAGCACGCCGATGGTTGCAAACGTCGCCGATCGTCACGCGATCGGCATGTCGGGAAAAGCCAGTTGTTCGCGTGCACGCCAATCGGTGGTCACGTAGTTGATGATGATGGACTTACGTACACCCTTGATCTCGCGGGCTTGGAAGCCGTGATAGGTGATGTCGGAGGGCACGAAGATCATGGCACCGTTGGGCACGAACGGTGACGATCCCACGTGTTTCTTTGTGGTGTCGTAAATGTCCGTGCCGAGGCCGCGGTGGGCTGGATCGGTCGACAGATAGAGGAGGAACGTGAAACTTTTGACACCGAGGTCGGTGTGGGGTTCGAGCCAGAAACCGTTGGTATCCTGCGCATATTCCACCCGCAGATAGGTGCCGGCCAGTTTCGTGCCGAAGACGCGGTCGATCGCTCCCGTGACCCGCTTGTCTTGCAAGGCGGCGTTCACGTCCCGGCACACGCCGTGCCGTTGCATGTTTTCGGCATCGAAGTATTTGCGCGTCGCGTTGTGGACCTCTCGTTTGCCCGAAACTCCACCGAGTGCGGGCGCCTCGAATGGTAGGTGCAGCGCTTGTTCGGCCACGTCCGATGGCAGGCACGTGTCGACGAACCAGTGTCGATAGGGTTGTTCGTGGCGTTTGCCCGCCTCGAAGCTCTTGATCAGGCTGTCTGCGATCGCGTCTGTCGAGGCCGACATGCGAACCCCCCTTTGTTGTTGGTTCAGACACTTCTACAGGTGTCGTCGTTGGATGCCAAATGCGGCCGTGCAAAGAGATCGACTGTTGCGCGTCTGCACCCAGTTCTGAGCCCAGTCCTGTACCATGTGCGTCACAGTCGCATTTCGACCGAATTTCCGAAGCCATACAAACGGGCGCAACGGCGGGAGGTACGCGAGCCGATGGTAATGGCGAACGACATGGCGAGTGGCGGTCGCGGGCAAACGACCGACGCCCCCTCGCGTCGTGCCGCGCGAATAGCAGCCGTGCGAGCCAGAGCCTTTCGTGCCGCTCGTCGCCATACGATCTACGTCAAATCCCTGCGCTTCCTTTTGCCACTCGTCATTTGCGGCACGATGGCCGCCTATGGCGGTCTGATCTACGTCAAGACCGGGCTGAAAATCGGTGACGGCCGCGCCTCGGTTCAAGGCATCACGGTCACGTCGGACGATCTGAAAATGTCCGGCGTTAAATACAACGGCCAGGCCAAAGACGGTAGCCGCTATGATGTGCGTGCCCGCGACGCGGCGGTCGACTTCGCCCAGACTGGGCCGGTCAAGCTGAATTTTATCGAGGGCGATCTGGTGCAGCCGAACGGCGTCGTCACGAAGCTCAAGTCCAGAACGGGCCTTGTCGACAACAAGAAGGGCGAAATGGATCTCGGCGACGGCGTCGACATCGTCTCGACCAATGGCCTGCGCGCGACCATGAAGAGTGCGAAAGTCTTCACCAAGGAAAACCGCATCCTCGCCAATGAGGGTGTCGTCGCCGACATGCCGACCGGTCGCATATTGGCCGATGCCATGGATTTGGAAACGAAGTCAAAAAAGGGCACGTTTCAAGGCCACGTCACCGTCCGCCTCGCGCAGGATCAAGCCACCGCCAAGCCGATGCTCGGGCTCGGCAAGGAGACCCGCGCGCCCGTCGATGTGAAGGCGCAACGGCTCGATATCGACGACGCCAAGCGGTTCGCGCTGTTCACCGGGGGTGTCGCTGCCGCGCAAGGCGAAAGCGTGCTCAGATCCTCCGATTTACGCATCACCTACGAGGGCCGCGCAACAACGCCTGGAGCACCCCAGCCGACGGATCTGATGACCGAGTCGGGCGGCACGAAAGTGCAGAAATTGCTCGCGACCGGTGGCGTGACCATCACATCGGGAATCGACCGCACCGTGCGCGCCGACACGGTCGAATTCGACGTCCCTGGTGATCTCGCCTCCTTTGTCGGCACGACGGTCGAAGTGCAGCAAGGCAAGAACAGGCTGCTCGGTCGCCGCCTGGTTGTCGATCGCAAGGCTGGCAAGACGGCTCTCGATGCGCCGGCCGAGGGCAAGATGCCGGCGGGACGTATCCAGACCACGTTCTATCAGCTCCAGGATGGAAAATCTGCGGGCAAAGTCAAAGCGGCGGCGCCTGCGGAGAGCGGCGGTGTGATGTCGTTCAAAACCGATCCGAACGCGCCCATGGACGTTGCTGCCGAGCGTTTGGACGTCAACGACGTAGCAAAGCAGGCCGTTTATCGTGGCGCCGTGCGCGCTCAACAAGGCGACTTCATCATGGAGACGAGTGAGCTCGTCGCCACCTATACGGGCGATACTGGCCTGATGGCGACAGCCGAGGCGACGGGCAATAAATCTGCACCGGCCCAGATGTCCAAGGTCGAAGCGCGCAACAAAGTCATGATCACCAACGCCGAGGGACAGACCCTGCGTGGCGAAGGTGCGATCTTCGATGTCAAAGCCAATACCGTGCTGGTCACGGGGCCGGTGACCGTGAAGCATGGTCTCAACGAGGTTATCGGCCCGCAGATGCGTATTGACATGACGACGGGGGAAGCCAAGTTCGACGCCCCGGCAGGCCAGCCACGTCTCACGCAGCCAATCAATCCGAGTTCGCCCGGCAAATCCGCGCCCGGACCCGGGGGCCTTCCGGCGATCGGTGGGGGGGCACCCGTTCCAGCAAGTCCGCCTGGCTGCCCACCGGGAGGGCGCGCATGCCTGACATTTTACCCCGAGACAGCCAAACAGCAACCAGGCAACACGGGTGGTGCCAAGCCGCCCGTCCCGAAAGCGGCAGTTCCGGCGACTTCGCCCGCAAAACCTAAATCGGATGGATGGACTCCGAACGCGACGTCCAGCCCAGCATATCGTGCGCCGTGAGCATCAGCCCTTGACGGACCCCGCAAATACGATGGCCTTGTTTTCGTTTCGATCCAAGAAGTCTTCCGCTCCTGTCGGCCCGGGTCAATTCTCCGTTCCGCCGCCTGTGCCTGGGCGATTTGATGCACGCGCATTCGACGAACGCGCCGCAGCGTTCGCCGAAGCTGCCGGCCATGCCGATCGCGATCTCGGCGCAGATGATCACTCGGTCGCTCCAGACCCCTTTGCAGCTCATGATCCCCTTGCTGAACCGTTGACGGGCGATGGCTATTTGACCGCGCACGGTGTTCAGAAGGCGTACAAGAAGCGCAAAGTCGTGAAGGGCGTCAGCCTCGCGGTGGCGCGAGGCGAATCCGTTGGTTTGCTCGGCCCGAACGGCGCCGGCAAAACGACCACGTTCTATATGATCACCGGCCTCGTCGGTGCCGATGCGGGCAAGATCACCATCGATGGGCGCGACGTCACTCGGCTGCCGATGTACCGCCGTGCCCGCCTCGGTATCGGCTACTTGCCTCAGGAGGCGTCGATTTTTCGCGGTCTGTCGGTTGAACAAAACATCATGGCGGTGCTCGAATTGAGTGAGCCGAAGCGCAAACTGCGCAAAGAAAAACTGGACCAATTGCTGGAAGAATTCAAAATTACGCGGCTGCGCAAATCACCGTCTATGGCACTCTCGGGCGGCGAACGCCGCCGCTGCGAAATCGCTCGCGCCCTGGCGTCAAATCCGTCCTTCATGCTCCTCGATGAACCGTTTGCCGGCATCGATCCGCTCGCGGTCGGCGATATTCAAGACCTCGTGCGGCATCTGACGCGGCGCGGCATCGGCGTTTTGATCACCGACCATAACGTGCGCGAAACCTTGTCACTGGTGGATCGCGCCTACGTCATCGCCGATGGACAAGTGCTCACCCACGGCCATCCCGACGATATCGTTCGCAACGAAGATGTTCGCCGCGTCTATCTCGGCGATATGTTCGGATGACCATCGGAAAGCCTGCAACGATACGGCTTTCCGACAGCCGTCTATAGATCTAAAGGTCGAACGTCGATGTTAGGTTCGTGGATCGCTCACGACCGGTAATTTGGTCACGTCATCCGATGTCAAACCCAGGCGGATATTCTGGCCGGCCTGATCGAATTTCGAGGCGGGAATTGCCACGAGGC
>JANOAW010000092.1:0-10661 GCA_031411355.1 Hyphomicrobiaceae bacterium
GTTGCCATCGTCAATGACGCGCCCGCCCCGGGTGGCCGGATCTGGCGACGTGGATCCACAGGGGCGCGCGATCCAGCCCGACGACGTCGCGGCAACCGTCGCGTGGCTGTGCACGTCGGCTGCGCAGTCCGTGACGGGACAGGCCGTCGCCATGTCCGGGGGCGAGATATGAAGCTCAGACAAAAGACGTTGCGTGCGGTCGTCACGGAGACGGCGCCGACCGCAGACAAAGATCGCCTGCGCTTCTGGCTGCGACTGTTGCGCACGACGCGATCGGTCGAGGTCGCCTTGCGCGAGCGGCTGCGGCGCCAGTTCGACATCACCATGCCGCGCTTCGACGTCATGGCCGCGTTGGCACGCAGCCCCGAGGGTATGTCGATGACGGCGTTATCACGCACGTTGATCGTCTCGAACGGCAACACGACGGGCATTGTCGATCGTCTGGTTGCGGATGGTTTCGTCATGCGCATGGATCACGACGCCGACAAACGATCGACATTCGTGCGCCTGACGCGCGAAGGCAGCCGGCGCTTTGCCGCAATGGCGCGGGAACACGAGAGTTGGGTCGAGGATCTGCTGCGTCCGCTCGATGCGGATATGATGCGCGCGGTGTCTCAGCATCTCGACGTGCTGTCGCCGAAGTCCAGACACGGAGACGGCTCATGACTGCGTTTCGCCCAAAACACTTCGATTGGCGCATGGACGGCGATGTCGCGATCGTGCGGCTGTCGAGACCAGAACGTAAGAACCCACTCACGTTCGACAGTTATGCCGAACTGCGCGACACTTTCCTGGAATTGGCGCGGCACGGCGATCTCGGCCGAAGCGTAAAGGCCGTCGTGTTCGCGTCCAACGGCGGCAATTTCTGTTCGGGCGGCGATGTGCACGACATCATCGGCCCGTTGCTCGACAAGGATATGGCGGGACTGATGCAGTTCACGCGCATGACCGGCGATCTCGTCAAAGCGATCCGCAAATGTCCGCAACCTGTGATCGCCGCGGTTGACGGCATCTGCGTCGGTGCCGGCGCCATGATCGCGCTGGCAGCCGACATGCGGTTCGGCACAGCCAATGCCAAGACGGCGTTTCTCTTCACGCGTGTCGGGCTCGCTGGCTGCGACATGGGCGCATGTGCGATGTTGCCACGTCTGATCGGGCAAGGCCGGGCTGCGGAGCTGTTGTTTTCGGGGCGCACGATGACCGCGGTTGAAGGCGATCGCTGGGGTTTCTTCAATCGCCTCGTCGCGCCGGACCAGTTGGAGAGCGATGCGCTGGCGATGGCGCGCCAATTGGCGGCCGGTCCGACATTCGCCCACATGATGACCAAAACCATGCTCGATCAGGAATGGTCGATGAGTGTCGACCAAGCCATCGAAGCGGAAGCGCAAGCTCAGGCCATCTGCATGCAGACGCGCGATTTCAGGCGTGCCTACGACGCTTTTGTCGCCAAACAAAAACCGTTGTTCCAAGGCGATTGAAGATGCGTGGATACGTTCCCCTGCACGAGACGTCGTTTCTCGATTGGCCGTTTTTCGAAGATCGCCACCGACGTCTGGCGCGCGCGCTCGACCAGTGGTGTCACACGCATCTTGCCGACCTCAGCCATGACGATACGGATCGGACCTGTCGAACCATCGTGGCGCGTCTCGGCGCCGACGGGTGGCTTGCGCACTCGGCCCCCGATCCGACAGACGCAGCTGCGCGCATCGATGTCCGATCACTCGCCATCATCCGTGAAACGCTCGCGCGCCATCACGGTCTCGCCGACTTCGCCTTCGCGATGCAGGGGCTCGGCATGGGCCCTGTGACGTTGTTCGGATCTCTCGAGCAACGGACGACCTGGTTGTCGAAAACGCGCGCGGGAGCTGCGATTGCGGCGTTCGCGCTGTCGGAAGCGGCGTCGGGCTCCGATGTCGCCAATATGACCACGACAGCCACGCGTGACGGCGATGCCTATGTACTCACCGGCGAGAAGACGTGGATTTCCAACGGCGGTATCGCAGACATCTACGTCGTATTCGCCCGTACAGGCGGCATGCCGGGTGCGAAAGGCATCTCGGCGTTTCTCGTGCCGGCCGCGACACCGGGTCTAGAGATCGTCGAACGCATCGACGTGACCGCACCCCATCCGCTCGCGCGCATCGCGTTCAACGCCTGTCGCGTCCCCGTGTCGGCGCGCATAGGCGGGGAAGGCGAAGGCTTTCGCATGGCGATGGCGACGCTCGACGTGTTCCGTCCGACGGTCGGCGCTGCGGCCCTGGGGTTCGCGCGCAAAGCGTTCGGCCTGACGTCACAGCGGGTTTTGTCCCGGTCGCTGTTCGGCGCACCGATGACGGATCTGCAGATGGTGCAGGGACACATCGCCGACATGGCGTTGCAGATCGATGCGGCGGCGCTGCTGATCTACCGCGCGGCGTGGACCAAGGACCAAGGGGCCGAACGAATCACGCGCGAGGCTGCCCTGGCCAAGATGTATGCGACCGAAATGGCGCAGGACGTGGTCGATCGCGCGGTGCAATTGCACGGTGGCGACGGTGTGCGTGCCGGTACCGCCATCGAAAATCTGTACCGAGAAGTTCGTGCCTTGCGGATCTACGAGGGAGCGACGGATGTTCAAAAAGTGGTTATCGCGCGCGCAGCCCTCGCTGGCAGCCGCGCCGCTCGCTGATGGCGCGGGATCGCCCGATGCGACTGACGCGACACGTCACGTCCAACTTGGTCCATCCGCCCACGTCGACACGTTCACCCGCGATAGACTGCCGCCTGCAGCGCTATGGCCGGACATTCGCCTCGGTGCGTTCCAGTATCCCGACCGTATCAACGCTGCGGTCGAACTCACCGACAGAATGGTCGAGCGCGGCTTCGGCGACAACGTCGCCCTGATCGGCAACGGACGCCGGCGCACGTACAAGGAACTGACGGACTGGAGCAATCGCCTCGCGCACGCGCTGGTCGAGGATTACGGAGTCGTCGCCGGCAATCGCGTCTTGATCCGCTCCGGCAACAATCCGGCCATGGTGGCTGCGTGGCTCGCAGTGACGAAAGCCGGCGCTGTCGCCGTCAACACCATGCCGATGTTGCGGGCCGGCGAACTCGGCAAGATCGTCGATAAAGCCGAAATATCACTGGCACTCACCGACAGCCGCATGAGCGATGAAATCGTCGCGTGCGCCAAGGAAAGTCGATTCTTGAAACGCGTCGTCAGTTTCGACGGCACCGCCAACTTCGACGCGGAACTGGATCGGGTCGCGCTCGACAAGCCCGTAAAATTCGATGCGGTTGCGACCGGCCGCGACGACGTCGCGCTGCTCGGCTTCACTTCTGGAACTACCGGTGAGCCGAAGGCGACCATGCATTTCCATCGTGATCTCCTCATCATCGCAGATGGATACGCGCGCGAAGTGCTGGCAGTTGAGCCATCGGACGTCTTTTGTGGTTCCCCGCCGCTCGCATTCACGTTCGGCCTTGGTGGGCTTGCCGTGTTTCCATTGCGTTTCGGCGCGGCGGCTGCGTTGATCGAAAACGCCACGCCGCCCAATCTGGTCAAAATCATCGAGCAGTACAAAGCCACCATCTGCTTCACGTCGCCGACGGCGTATCGGGCGATGACAGGCGCCATCGAACAGGGTGCCGATTTGTCGACACTGCGCATCGCGGTTTCTGCGGGCGAAACCTTGCCGGCACCGGTTTACGAGGCGTGGATGCGCCAGACCGGCAAGCCTATGCTCGACTGCCTCGGATCGACGGAAATGTTGCACGTCTTCATCTGCGGTCGCGTCGGCGCGCAGACGGCGGGTGTAACGGGGAAAGTCGTAACAGGGTACGACGCCCGGGTGGTCGGCGACGACATGCGAGACAAGGCCTTCGGTGAACCGGGTCATCTCGCCGTTCGCGGACCGACCGGGTGTCGCTATCTCGCCGACGCTCGACAAGCGACTTATGTCCGTGACGGCTGGAACATCACAGGCGACACCTACATCAAGGACGCCGACGGATCATTCCGCTTCGTCGCGCGAGCCGACGACATGATCATATCGTCCGGCTACAACATCGCGGGACCGGAGGTCGAAGTCGCCTTGATGACGCATCCGCACGTCGCCGAATGTGCCGTGGTCGGTGCTCCCGACGCCGTGCGCGGCATGATCGTCGAAGCGCATGTGGTCCTGAAAGCCGAGGTCGCGCGCGACGACGCCACGATCCAGCGCCTGCAAGATCACGTCAAATCCGCCATAGCGCCATACAAATACCCGCGCCGCATCGTGTTCGTCGACGCCTTGCCGAAGACGCAGACGGGCAAGGTCCAGCGCTTTCGTCTGCGTGCGAACGCACAAGGATCCGCGATATGACGATGACGTTTCTTCAGCCGGACGGATGGGCTCCGGCCAAAGGCTATTCGAACGGTGTCGCGGCAAGCGGGCGGCAGGTGTTCGTTGCCGGACAGATCGGGTGGAATGCGCACCAGCAATTTGAAAGCGACGACTTCGTCGCGCAGGCTGAGGCGGCACTGCGCAACATCGCAGCCGTGCTCGCCGAGGCGAATGCGACGCCGGAGCACGTCGTCCGCATGACCTGGTACGTAACAGACAAGCGCGACTATCTGGCGCGCCCGAGGGAGCTCGGCGCCGCCTACCGACGGGTTTTTGGCAAACACTTTCCCGCCATGACCGCCGTGCAGGTCGCAGCGTTGATCGAAGACCGCGCCAAGGTGGAGATCGAGGCAACGGCTGTGGTCGCGTAAGGGGCGCGCTTCGACCCGAAGTGACCGTGCTTCGACCGCCGTGGGACCTTCCTGGGACCTTCCTGGGGCGTTCTTGGGACCTTCCTTGTCCGCTCGGTCGCTGTGAGTTAGAAGCCGGTCAAACTCATCCCCGCAATCGACCGCCCGAGGAGTGCGCCCATGGCGAACCCACAATTTGTCTTTCACATTCACAAACTTTCGAAGGCCTATCCCGGCGGCAAGCAGGTGCTGAAAGACATCAACCTGTCATTTTTCCCGGGCGCCAAAATCGGCGTCGTCGGCCTCAACGGCGCCGGTAAGTCGACGCTGTTGAAGATCATGGCTGGCACGACCGACGATTTTCTCGGCGAAGCGCGCCCTGCCGACGGCATCAAGGTCGGCTATCTGTCGCAAGAACCGCAACTCGACGAAAGCCAGGATGTGCTTGGCAACGCCATGCAAGGCGTCGCCGAAAAGAAAGCCCTGGTCGATCGCTACAACGAGATCGCGGCCAATTATTCAGACGAGACCGCCGACGAGATGGCCAGACTGCAGGACGAAATCGATGCGCAAGGTCTCTGGGATCTCGAAGCGCAAGTCGAGGTCGCCATGGATGCCCTGCGTTGCCCGCCGGGTGATGCGGACGTGGCGAAGCTATCGGGTGGCGAAAAGCGCCGCGTCGCGCTGACCAAGCTGCTGCTTTCAAAACCAGATGTGCTGCTGCTCGATGAGCCGACCAACCACCTCGATGCCGAGAGCGTGGCGTGGTTGCAAACCTACCTGAAGGAATACGCAGGCTGCGTCATCCTGGTCACTCACGATCGGTATTTCCTCGACACCATCACCGAGTGGACGCTGGAACTCGTGCGCGGCGCAGGGGTGCCATACAAGGGCAACTATTCATCGTGGCTGGAACAGAAAGCCAAACGCGAAGAGACCGAGGCTGGCGCCGAAGAGAGCAAGGCCAAGATGCTCAAACGCGAACTCGAATGGATCCGCTCGTCGCCCAAAGCACGTCAAGCCAAGAGCAAGGCGCGTATCACGGCCTTCGAGAAGCTCAACGATGACGCCGGTCGCGAAGAGGTCGGCAAGGCTCAGATCCAGATTTCGCGCGGGCCTCGTCTCGGGGAGCAGGTGATCGAAGTCGCCGGTCTGACCAAAGCCTTCGGCGATAAATTGTTGATCGACAATCTGACGTTCAAATTGCCCCCTGGCGGCATCGTCGGCATCATTGTCCCCAACGGTGCCGGTAAAACCACGCTGTTCCGCATGCTCACGGGGCAGGAGAAACCCGACAAGGGTGAAATCACGTTCGGAAAGTCGGTGACGTTGTCGTACGTCGATCAGAGCCGCGGCCACTTGGACGACAAGAAAACCGTCTGGGAGGAAATTTCCGGCGGGCTCGACATGATGCGCCTGTCAGACAAGCGCGAAATCAACTCGCGGGCATATTGCGGCTGGTTCAATTTCAAAGGTGCGGATCAGCAGAAAAAAGTCGGCCTGTTGTCGGGCGGCGAGCGCAACCGCGTGCACTTGGCCAAAATGCTCAAAGAGGGCGGCAACGTGTTGCTGCTCGACGAACCGACAAACGATCTGGACACGGAAACTCTGTCGTCGCTCGAAGCCGCACTCGAAGATTTCCCCGGCTGCGCCGTGGTTATTTCGCACGATCGCTTCTTCCTCGATCGGCTGGCGACACACATTCTCGCCTTCGAAGGCGACAGTCATGTCGAATGGTTCGAGGGTAACTTCCAAGACTACGAAGAAGACAAAAAACGCCGCCTCGGCGATCACGCCGTCGATCCGCACCGGATCAAGTTCAAGAAATTCGAACGGTAAGTGGGGCGATGGCATTGGCGAACGTTGTCGAGACGGGATTGCAACAATGTTCAGCCGGGAGATTTGCAACAATCTCGGCTGGCTGACTATGCCGACGCCTCGATCACTGTCCCTTACCGACGTGCAGAAGAACTCGTGCGGGACTTTCTACACTTGAAGCCTGATGCAATTCCAGCGATGAGAGAAGAACTGCCGATGATACAGGCTTGGTCACCATCGTTGATCACTGTTTGTTTTCCAGCAGTGTCAGTCGCTCGGGCCACAGAACTGTGCCTGCCGTTCTCGCAAGACCAATCGGCGACCAATGCTGTCGCGTTAGTTTGGAGTTAGAGAGTTTGTGGCCATGGACGACATCTCCATCACCTTCGCCAAGGACCACCTCGAAGACCTGATCGCGCGTGCGCGCCGAGGTGAGGCCGTGCGCATCGTCGACCCGACCCTTGGTGCCGTCCGCGTCGTCGCTGACACGACGACATCGCGCCCGAAGCGGATCATCGGTCAGTGGAAGGGCATGATCACGGTCCCGGCCCGTCTCATGGAGCCCCTGAGCGACACTGAATTGCGCTGGCTCTCGGGCGAAGAGTCGACATGAAGGCGCTTCTCGACACACATGTTCTATTTTGGTGGATGACTCATGACGCGCGGTTGTCCGTGAGGCATCGCGCACTGATCGAAGACGAATCCAACAATATCTACGTTAGCGCGGTCACGGGTTGGGAGATCGCAATCAAAGTCAAGCTCGGCAAGTGGCCGGAAGCGGCGCCGTTGTTACCCGACGTGACCAGCAAGATCATCGCCGCCGGTTTCGAGCTGCAGCCATTGACGCTCACGCAGGCCGAGTGGGCGGGCAGTCTAGATCTCGTGCATCGCGACCCGTTCGATCGTATGCTTGCGGCGCAAGCGATCGACTTGGATATCGAGCTTGCGACCAACGATGCCCTCATCTCAGGTCTCGGGTGTCGGACATTCTGAAGCATGTCGATCAAAGCGTAGCTTACTCCAGAAGCGCGGCCACTTGACCGTCTTCCCGGCTGCGCCGTCGTTATTTGAATTTTTGCAGCATCATACACCTCCATTGACCTTGGCTCGCAACTCGCGATGCGGCGCTTTGGTTCCTGGAAACTCGGTCGGCATCCGCATCCGATCAGTTGAAGAAGCAGGCATGCAGGAACGAAGGGGAATCGAAGAAATCGAAACCATAGGCGACTTTTACAAGATACAGCATCGAAACGGCCGCCATCATGACGAGTGACACGATCATCCATACGCTCACAGCGAGAAATACTATGGTCGGTCCAAGATCGAGTTGCTTTTCTTGCCGCAGCCGACTTGGCGATCGTTTCTCATGACCTATAAAAAGGCGCACGTAATAGCGGCGCCGCAACCAGCGGACGCTGATGCGACGATCGACGATGTGTTCCGTGGTCGGCTGCAACGCGTCAACCAGCGCTTCGAGCTGAATTTCAGTCAAGCTTTCGCGCACGGATTGCGGCAAACGTGCACGCAGAAGCTCCCTGTGCGCCGTAGCGTTCGATGTGTTGGTATCGTCGGGCATGACTACGTCCGGTCGGTTTATCCGATCGTCGCCTCATTGCCCTAAAGTCAACTTAAGATTACTCGTTTATTTAAGTGCGATTACCACCACTTCGTCGGGACGGGAAAATGTCCAGCAGCATCCTCGATGGCCTGGCTCGCGCGAAACAAGGTCCCTTCATCGAACGGTTTGCCGATCAACTGCAGGCCTAACGGCGTGCCTTGCGACGACAATCCGGCCGGGACCGAAATGCCCGGCAAGCCCGCCATGTTGACGGTGACGGTGAAGATATCCTCGAGATACATGGCCAAGGGGTCGCCGCTCTTTTCGCCGAACGCGAATGCCGGGCTCGGCGTGGTCGGCGTCAAGACAACGTCCACTTTGCTCCAAGCGTCGTCGAAATCCCTTTTGATCAAGGTGCGCACTTTCTGCGCCTTCAGATAGTAGGCGTCATAGTAGCCAGCGGACAGGACATAGGTGCCGATGAGAACCCGCCGCTTGACCTCTTTGCCAAAGCCGGCCGCGCGCGTGTTTTCGTAGGTTTCGATCAGATCCTTACCGGGAATTCGCAGCCCATATCGCACACCGTCGTAACGTGCGAGATTGGACGAGCATTCGGCGGGCGCGACGATATAATACGCCGGAAGCGCGAATTTGGTGTGCGGCAGGGAAATGTCGTGCACGGTCGCGCCAGCCGCCTTCAACCAGGCGATGCCCTTCTGCCACAAATCCTCGGCCTCCTTCGACATGCCATCAACGCGATATTCTTTCGGCACCCCGATGCGCAAACCTTTGATGCCCTTGCCCAGTTCGGCCTCGTAGTCGGGCACGGCCATGTCGACGGAGGTCGAGTCCTTCGGATCGAAGCTCGCCATGTGGCGTAACATGATCGCCGCATCGCGCGTCGTCTTGGCGATCGGTCCGGCCTGATCCAACGACGAGGCGAAGGCTACAATGCCCCAGCGTGAACACCGCCCGTAGGTCGGCTTGATACCGACCGTGCCCGTCAACGCCGCCGGCTGCCGGATCGAGCCGCCCGTGTCCGTTGCTGTTGCGGCTATGCACATATTCGAGGCGACGGCCGACGACGATCCGCCCGACGAGCCGCCGGGTACGAGTTTGTCGGCTGTCACCTTGCCGTCGATGGTACGGCGCCAGGGATTGACGACATTGCCGAAAGCACTGGTTTCGTTGGACGAACCCATGGCGAATTCATCGTTGTTGAGCTTGCCGAGCATCACAGCGCCCGCATCCCACAAGTTCTGTGTCACCGTCGATTCGTAGGTCGGCTTGAAGCCGTCCAGAATTTTGGAACATGCGGTGGTGCGCACACCTTTGGTCGCGAACAGGTCTTTGATGCCGAGTGGTACGCCTTCGAGCGGACGACCTTCGCCTCGGGCGAGTTTGTTGTCAGATATCTGCGCCATCGCGAGAGCCTGGTCGGGCGTCGGCAGAACATAGGCGTTGAGCGCTGGATTGCCCTTTTCGACGGCATCGTTGAACGCTGACGTCAGCTCGGTCGAGGTGAATTTCTTCGCCCGCAGTCCGTCGCGGGCCTGGGCGAGTGTCAGTCGTGTCAGATCGGTCATGATGGTCGGTCGCACGGTTCTGCGGCCGCAAGGGCGTGACCCAAGCAGCGATGGAGGCGCTCTGATAGCCGAAATTGGCGCGCACGTAAGCCCGTTCGATGCCGCCGTGCGTGGTGGCGACCGACGACACGCTCGGTGCCGTGCTCTCGCATTTGCGGCGGCGTGTCTGTCGAGACACACATCTTGACGGCCGCAAGGGGGCTCACTACGTCTCGCGGTCATCGGTCGCCTTCGATCGACGTTTTCGACGGTGACATAGGAGAACGTTTCATGCCCGCTACCGATACGCATTACGTTTCAGACGCTGATTTCAAAGCGGCTGTACTCGACTCCAAAGAACCCGTCGTCGTCGACTTCTTCGCTGAATGGTGCGGACCGTGCAAAGCCATGGCGCCAGCTCTGGATCAGGTCGCAACGGAGATGAAGGGCAAGGTCAAGGTGGTCAAGGTCGATGTCGATCAAAGCCCCGCCACCGCTCAAGCCTATCGCATCCAGGCCATGCCGACGATGATGCTGTTCAAAGACGGTAAAGTCGTCGACCAGCATGTCGGCGCACTGGTTCAGAAAGCCAAACTCGAAGCTTGGATCAAGAAATCTATCTAATCGACTGAAAGTCGATCACGGCAATTATTCGCCTGCCGAGGTGTCGACGCAACGTCGACATCACGGCAGGCGAATTCGTGCGCAAACGCGCCTGCGGCTGGCTCGGAATGCCCATGCTCCAAGGTCCAGAAATTTCGACGGATGTGCCGCCTCGGACATGGTCGATGGTCAAGGACGTGCAGTGGCGCGTCGAATATGCGTTGTTGCGGCTCGTGATTGCAGGTGTTCGCGCGTTGCCACTCGAGACCGCGACCCAAGTGTCGGCCTTTTTCTGGCAGCTGATCGCTCCGCGGTTGCGTCGCCACAAGCGTGCACTCGAAAATCTGGCCATCGCCTATCCGAACAAGAGCCGGCGCGAGCACGAGACGATCGCGCGCGC
>JANOAW010000093.1:0-1856 GCA_031411355.1 Hyphomicrobiaceae bacterium
CGTCAAGAAGCTCATTCCCGACTACGACCTGCCGGGCGCCGTGACATTCAAAACTGTCATGTCCGAGGGCAAGAGCAAGACGCTCACGCCTGTCGCCATCAAGCCGAGCGACGTCGCGTTTCTGCAATACACTGGCGGCACCACGGGCGTGTCCAAGGGCGCGACGTTGCTGCACAGCAACGTGGTTGCCAATGTGCTTCAAAACGAAGCCTGGTTGCAGCCGGCACTCAAAGTCGGCAAGCAGGTCGATCAATTGAATATCGTCACGGCGTTGCCGCTGTATCATATCTTTGCGCTGACGGTCTGTTGCCTGCTTGCGGCGAGGGTCGGTGCGCATTCGCTCCTGATCACCAATCCGAGGGACATCCCCGGCTTCGTCAAGGAATTGCAGAAGCGTCCGTTCCACGTCTTCCCAGCCGTCAATACGCTGTACAATGGCCTGTTGCAGAACGCTGATTTCCGCAAACTCGACTTCTCGCATCTCAAAGTCTGCAACGGCGGCGGCATGGCAGTGCAGAAGGCGGTCGCGGACGCGTGGGTCAAGCTGACGGGTTGCCCGATCGTCGAAGGTTATGGCTTGTCCGAGACATCGCCGACGTTGACCTCCAACCCCGTGGTACTCAAGGGCTTCACCGGTTCGATCGGCTTTCCTGTGCCCAACACGCTCGTGTCCATCCGCGACGACGACGAGAAAGAGGTCCCGCAAGGTCAATCGGGTGAGATCTGCGCCAAGGGTCCCCAGGTCATGCCGGGCTATTGGCAGCGCGACGACGAAACCGCCAAGGTTTTCACCAAGGACGGCTTTTTCAAAACCGGCGACATCGGTGTCATGGACGAAAACGGTCAGTTCAAGATCGTCGACCGCAAGAAGGACATGATTTTGGTGTCTGGTTTCAACGTCTATCCAAATGAAATCGAAGACGTCATCGTCAGTCATCCGGGCGTGCTCGAAGTGGCGGCGGTCGGCGTACCCGATAAGAATTCGGGCGAAGCTGTGATGGTGTTCGTGGTCAAAAAAGACCCGAACCTGGACGAGGCGACCTTGCGCGCCTTCTGTGAGACCCAGATGACCGGATACAAGCGACCGAAACACATCAAGTTCCGCGCGGATCTGCCGAAGACCAACGTCGGCAAGATCTTGCGTCGCGCGTTGCGTGATGAAGTGACCAAGGCGCCGGAGACCGTGTGAGATTCCCCACACGCTTCGTTGCTTAAAATAACAAATCCGTGATCGATGTCGATTGGGGTTGATTCGGCCGCACGCAAGCGTAATTTATACGTAGAGCGGAATGATCATCCGGCCAGTCTCCCCCGTCTCGCCGGTGATCATTCACGCCAGTGCCGGTTTTCCCTCCCGGCACAGGCGCTACGGCGCCAACGCTCGGCCCCTTCCCCCGGGGGCTGGGCGTTTTATTTTGGCTCAACCAAAATCCGGTCGCCAGATCGTTGCCCGCTGCGCGCGAGTCGCGTGTGGTAAATTCCCCAAATCGGATAACCAGTTGACCTCAAAGCAGGAACAACTGCGTTTCTGCTGCAACAGCTGGCGTGCGTCCGCCCGTGCGATCGCCCCGATCGATGGACAAAGGCCTTGGTCCGGCCGCACATGAGTGGCAGATGACGCACCGATTCGTGACCAGTAAAGCTATCGGCAAGCTTTCGGAGGCATTCGTGCACGGTATTTTTTCAGGCCAACGCCTCGGCGCTGCGGCCCTCGTGGCCTCGCTGTTTTCGACCGCCGCTCCGGTGTCTGCCGGTCCTGCGTTGGTGTTCGATGCCGGCAACGGCCGTGTCCTGTTCGCCGAGGATCATGATCATGTCTGGCACCCTGCGTCGCTGACCAAGATCATGACCGCCTA
>JANOAW010000094.1:0-4007 GCA_031411355.1 Hyphomicrobiaceae bacterium
CGGACGAACTGGGCTTCTATGGTGTTTGCGTCAACGAGCACCATCAGACCGCCTATGGCATGATGCCGGTGCCTTCGGTGCTCGCCGGCGCGTTGGTGCGCAGCATCAAGCGGGGAAAGATCGCGGTGCTTGGACGCGCACTGCCGCTCGTTTCCAATCCGCTGACGATCGCTGAGGAGTTCGCGACGCTCGACAACATCTGCCGGGGGCGGTTCATCGCGGGCTTCGTGCGCGGGATCGGCGCCGAGTATCACAACATGGGCGTCAATCCGGCGGACAGCCAGGAGCGCTTCGACGAGGCGCACGATCTCATCATTCGCGCGTGGACGGAGCCCGGCCCGTTCGAGTTCCGGGGCAAGCATTACAATTTCCGGTATGTGAACCCGTGGCCGCGTCCCTACAGTCAGCCGCATCCGCAGATCTACATTCCTTCTTCGGGTTCGGTGTCGACGATCAAATGGGTGGCCAAGCGGCGCTATACGTACTGTCAGACGCTGGCGCCGATCGCGGGCGTGACAGCGACATTCGATCTGTTCAGGCAGGCCGCGCTCGAAAACGGTTATCAGGCGACGCCCGACCAACTCGCATGGTCGAATGCGATCTTCATCGGTGAGACCGATGCGAAGGCATTGGCGGCGTGCCGCGCGCACATGGAATTCTACGCCAACGACCTCTTGTCGAAAGACCCTGCGCTGATGTCGCCGCCGGGCTACACGAGCGTCGAGTCGGTGAAGCGGATGCGTGCGCTGAGGGCACTGCGCGGGGCGTTCCAGCGCACCGAGGATCTGGTCGAAAAAGGCATCGTGATCGTCGGCTCGCCGGAGACGGTGCGCCAGCGGCTTGCCGACAGCCAGGACCTCGCTGGCTTCGGCATTTCGTTGACGAAGACGCAGTTCGGATCGATGCCGCACCAGATGGCGCTCGACAACCAGCAAGCGGTTGCCGAGGCGGTGCTGCCGTATTTCAAGGATCGTTTGCCGCAGGGGAAGTACGCGTCGGCCAGCAGTGCGGCAAAATCGGCGGCGGAGTAGGGAGGTTCGAGCGCGGGGCGATCAAAGTGATCCTTTGCCCGGACTTTGCGAACGCCGAATTTGGGCTGTCGTCCCGATTGGTGCCTACGCCTCGTCGGGGCCAATCATCTTCTCGGGGCGCACGATGGCGTCGAAATCGGCGGCGGGAACGCCGGCCTTTACCGCTTCCTCGCGCAGCGTCGTGCCGTTTTTATGCGCGTTCTTGGCGATCTTGGCGGCGAGGTCGTAGCCGTACTTCTCCTTGAGCGGCGTAACGAGCATCAGCGAGTTCTCGAGACCGCGTTTAATGTTGTCGAGGCGGGGCTCGATGCCGACGACGCAATTGTCGGTGAAGGAGACGGCGGCGTCCGACAGCAAGCGCACGGACTGCAGGAAATTGTAGGCCATGACGGGATTGTAGACGTTGAGCTCGAAGTGGCCCTGGCTGCCTGCGAAGGTCATCGCAGCGTTGTTGCCGTGGATCTGGACGGCAACCTGTGTCATTGCCTCGGACTGGGTCGGGTTGACCTTGCCCGGCATGATCGAGGAACCCGGCTCGTTCTCCGGCAGCGCCAGCTCCCCTAGACCGGAGCGCGGGCCCGAGCCCAGCAGACGGATGTCGTTGGCGATCTTGAAGCAACTCATGGCGACCGTGGTGATGGCGCCATGCGTCATGACCATCGCATCGTGGGCGGCGAGCGCCTCGAACTTGTTGGGCGCTGAAGTGAATGGCAGGGAGGTGATCGCTGCGATGCGCTCAGCCACCTTCTCGGCAAAACCCTTGGGTGATGCGAGGCCGGTGCCGACGGCCGTGCCACCCTGCGCCAGCTCCATCAGCATCGGCAATGTGCTCTCGATGCGCAGGATGCCATTGCCGATCTGGGTCGCATACCCTGAGAACTCCTGGCCGAGCGTTACCGGCGTTGCATCCTGGGTATGCGTGCGGCCAATCTTGATGATGTCCTTCCATGCGTGGCTCTTCAACGTCAACGCTTCATGCAGCTTGCGCAACGCCGGCAGCAGGTCGCGGACGATCTGCTCGGCGCAGGCGATGTGCATGGCCGTCGGATAAGTGTCGTTCGACGACTGGCTCATGTTGACGTGGTCGTTGGGGTGGATCGGCTTCTTGGAGCCCATCTCGCCGCCCAGCATCTCGATGCCACGGTTCGAGATCACTTCGTTGGCATTCATGTTCGACTGGGTGCCCGATCCCGTCTGCCAGACGACCAGCGGGAAATGCTCGTCGAGCTTACCGTCGATCACCTCTTGCGCGGCCTTGATGATGACCTCGCCCAGCTTGGGATCGAGCTTACCCAGCGCCATGTTGGTCTCAGCCGCCGCCCGCTTAACGATGCCGAGCGCGCGCACAATCGGCTTCGGCTGCTTTTCCCAGCCGATCTTGAAGTTACCCAGCGAGCGCTGCGCCTGCGCGCCCCAATAGCGAGTGGCATCGACCTCGATGGGGCCGAAGGTATCGGTCTCGGTGCGGGTTTTGGTCATGGCGCTCGTCCGTCGCGTAAGGCTGCAGGTAAGTCCTGCGCGCGGACGTAGCACGACAACCGGGGCCGCTCCAAGGGCGGCGCCCGGCTGGTAGACCAGACTTTCGATTTAAGAGCTTGTCAGAGCGTGCGGATGAGGCAGCCCAGCGTCAGGATCACCTGCGCGCCCAACAAGGCCCAGAACTCGTGACCCTGGATCAGCGGAATTTGCGCGCCGAAATATTTCGCCATCAAGGCGCAGACGGTGAGAATGACCGACACCATAAAGGTGATGATCCCCGGTGCTGTCAGACCCATCGTATTTGTCTCCCCAGCGACGCGGGCGTGTGTGATGGATTTCACGGCTCAAGCCCCCAAAAGTTCGTATTTCCCCCGAGTCGGGCGACTCAGATGTCGAACTGAACGCTAGCAGCGTTGCAACCACCCGCCTATGCGCCGGGCGCCACTGCCCACAGGTCTCGGCGCAAGTGACAAAGCACTTCGCTCGCCTATTGCGCTTCGCCGACGGCCTTGGCGGCATCGACGATGCCTGCCCCAAGACCGCGACTTGCGGCCGAATGATCCGGATCGCGGGCGGTACGAGCCAGGATCGCGCGGATATCCTCGGAATTGAGCGTCGGCTTGCGCTCCAGCATCAATGCGATGATGCCCGAGATATGGGCCGCGGCCAGCGAAGTGCCGGACGACATTTCGTAGGTGGCCTGCGGCGCCGGCGCCAGGATATCGACGCCTGGTGCTGCGATCGCAACATAGGCGCCGCGATTTGCCATCTCGTAGAGCTGGTCGTCACTGTCGCTGGCGGTGACCGCGATCACCCGCTCATAGGCGGCCGGATAGGCGGACGCTGCCTTGGGACCGCCATTGCCTGCAGCGGCAACCAACACCAATCCGCGCGCCTCGGCCTGCTCGATCGCCTCCAGCAGCATCGCATCCTTGGGGCCGGCGAAGCTCATATTGACCACACGCGCATTGTTCTGTGCTGCCCAATCGAGGCCCTTGATCAGCGATAGCGTGGTCGCTTCCGGCTTGCGACCGTTGCCGCCGGCGAAAGCGCGCACAGCCAGGACACTGGCGTCCGGCGCCATGCCCTTGATCTGTTGCCGAGCGGCGACGATGCCGGCAATCGCGGTGCCGTGAGCTTCAGCTTCGGGCTTGCCTTCGTCGATGGCATCGAAGCTGTCGGCCACTGCGCCAGCGAGTTCCGGATGCGCACCATCCATGCCGGTATCGATGACCGCGACGCGGACATTGCGGCCGAGCGACACGCGATGCGCCCCGGTCAACCGCACTTTTTCAGCCGAATACTGCGGCAGCGGCGACTGGGGCGATACGGTCGCTGCGACGGTCTGCGTCGTCTCAAACACGTAGTTGGGTTGCACTGCGACGATGCGCGGATCGGTGAGGCCGGCCTGAACCACCTGCTGGATCACTTGGATCTGCGCGCGATTGTCCGGAATGCGCAGTCGAACCAGCTTCACACCGAGCAGCGCTGACCGAT
>JANOAW010000095.1:0-5470 GCA_031411355.1 Hyphomicrobiaceae bacterium
GGTCTCGAGCGCCAGGGCTGCGAATTCGGCAAGGGTCTCAGTCCCGTAGATTGCACCCGTCGGGTTGTTGGGGGTCACCAGCACGATAGCCCGGCAGGGTGTGTGGGCCAGCAGGTCACGCGCATCCGCCACATCCGGCACGAAGCCGTTACGCGCTCGACACGGCAGCGGCACGACGCGATAACCGAGCATCTGCAACGTCATCTGATGATTGAAGTACCAGGGCTCGGGCAACATGATGGCATCACCCGCCGTGGCGACGGACAGTATGGCCGCGACGAATGCCTGGTTACAGCCCGTCGTGATGGCGATCTCATCGGCTCTGACGCGCCCACCGTACATCTCGGCAGTATGCGACGCGTAGACCTCGCGCAGATTGGTATCGCCGAGAATCGGCCCATACGTCGCCGTCTCCGGATCGGCCGCGGCGCGGGCGAGGCTCGCGAGCATGTCGGGTGGCGGTGGTGAGCCGGGCGCGGCTTGCGACAAGTTCAGGATGGGTCCGCAGCCGCCGTCGTAGGCGTCGAGCCAAGCTCGCGCCTCGGGAATGGGCGGCGTTGCCGTATCGATCACACGTGGATTGGCGACAGGCGGCATCGGCAAACGACTCATCGACGAGGACACGGCGCGCGAACATGATATGTCTGTCGCACACCTTTCGACCCGAATGAAATGCGATTTGCCCATGACCGACGCCGAACGCCTCGATCACCGGAAAGCCTCGGCCCGCGCATGGTTCGAGCGCCTTCGCGACGACATCTGCGTGAGCTTCGAAGCCCTCGAAGCTGAATTGCCAGCCGACAGCCCTCTCGGCGACCGACCTGCGGCACGCTTCTCCCGCAAGCCGTGGGACCGCGTGGACCATGCGGGAACCAAAGGCGGTGGCGGCGTCATGTCGATGATGCACGGTCGCGTCTTCGAGAAAGTCGGTGTCCACACGTCGACCGTGCACGGCGAGTTTGCTCCCGATTTTCGCGCGCAAATTCCCGGCGCAACCGACGATCCCCGGTTTTGGGCGAGTGGCATATCGCTCATCGCCCACCCGACTAACCCGCATGTTCCAGCGGTGCACATGAACACCCGCATGGTGGTGACGACCAAATGGTGGTTTGGCGGCGGCGCCGATTTGACACCGGTACTCGACGCCCGGCGCACACAATCAGATGTCAACTCGATCGCATTTCACGAGGCGCTGCAAGCGGCCTGCGCGCCCCATCCGGTCGCCGACTATCCCAAGTTCAAAACGTGGTGCGACGACTATTTTTACTTGCCCCACCGCCGGGAAATGCGCGGCATCGGCGGAATTTTCTATGATCACCTGACGCCTGCAGAAGCAGACGGCGGTTTCGCTGCCGGTCTTGCGTTCACCAGGGACGTGGGTCGTGCCTTCCTCGGCGTCTACCCGAAACTCGTCCGCTCGAATTGGGCGACGCCGTGGGGCGAAGTCGAACGCGCCGAACAACTGGTTCGCCGCGGTCGCTACGTCGAATTCAACCTGCTGTACGATCGCGGTACGACATTCGGTTTGAAGACGGGCGGTAATGTCGAAAGTATTTTGTCGAGCCTGCCGCCGCTGGTAGCGTGGCCGTAAGCCCCATCAATGGGTGTCCATCCACTCCTTGATTTTTCGTTTTTCCCAATCCTGGGTGACTGACCCGGACGCGCGGAAAACCAAGAACCAATGGGCGAGAAGACCCGCCCCCCAGCCGAGCGCAGGCCATTGAACCCACCATACGCCGCCCGACGAAATCGCGTTCAGGCCGAATAAGCCGCCCATCACGCAAACAAAAACCAACGCGTGAATGTAAAATCCTTTGACCGCGTCGACGTGCCGTTTAGCTGCGATGTATTTAGAACTCGTGTCGGCCATGAACGCCTCCGTCTCGCTGGAGAATGTCCCCGATAAATAAAGGGACAATATCTAACGATCCCGATGCGACAATGGTTCCACCACCCATTCTATGGCGGTCATGCGCGATCGATCGCGCGCCACCCGATGTCGCGTCGACAGAATCCGTCAGGCCAGTCGATCGCATCGACGGCCTGATAGGCACGCGCCTGAGCCTCGCCGATCGTCTTGCCGATCGCCGATACGGTCAACACACGCCCGCCGGTCGCAACGAAGTCTGCGCCGCGCCGTTCGGTCCCGGCATGAAACACCATCGCGCCCTCGACCGAACGTGCGCGCTCCAAGCCACCGATAACGCTGCCTTTGCGATACGCGCCGGGATATCCTTTCGCGGCAATGACGACGGTGAGCGCTACCTCGTCACGCCAGCGCAGATCGAAGGTTTTGAGAGCACCGTCCGCCGAAGCGATGAGCGCGGTCAGCAGATCGGATTTTAATCGCAACATCAGCACTTGCGTTTCCGGGTCTCCGAATCGCGTGTTGTATTCGATCAGCTTGGGGCCATCGGCGGTGATCATCAGTCCCGCGAACAGCACACCTTTGAACGGCGTCCCGCGCTTGGCCATGCCGGCGATGGTCGGCCGCACGAGTTCCCGCATGGTCCGCTCGATCATCTCGGCGGTCATGACAGGCGCCGGCGAGTAGGCACCCATGCCACCGGTGTTGGGTCCCGTATCGCCATCGCCGACGCGCTTGTGATCTTGCGCCGTCGCCAGTGCCAACACATCGACGCCATCCGACAACGCGAAGAAGCTGGCTTCTTCGCCGTCGAGAAACTCCTCGACCACAACTTCGGCGCCGGCCTGCCCGAACGCGCCTGCAAAACAGGCGTCGATGGCGGCGTCAGCTGCAGCCCGGCTCTCGGCGATGACGACACCTTTGCCGGCGGCGAGACCGTCGGCCTTGATCACGATCGGCAGAGTGTTGCGAGCCGCGACGTATGCCTTTGCGGGTTCAGCTGTTTTGAACCGCTGATAGGCGCCCGTCGGCAAGCCGAATTCGGCACAGAAGTCTTTGGTAAAACCTTTCGATCCCTCGAGCTGTGCCGCGCCTTTGCTCGGCCCGAAAGCCTTTATGCCGGCAACCGCTAGATCGTCGACCAGACCGGCGACCAACGGTCCCTCCGGACCGACGACGACGAAATCGATATGCTCCTGCCGACAGAACGCGATCACATCAGCATGCACATCGATATTGATCGCAACGCACGTCGCCACGTCCGCGATGCCGCCGTTTCCAGGTGCACAGAACAACCGTCGGCACAGTGGCGACGCCGAGATAGCCCAGGCCAACGCATGCTCGCGTCCGCCCGAGCCGATGAGAAGAATATTCACGCGAATCTCCGGAGGTGCGCGCGAGCATGTCCCACCGAAGTGGGCAACGGAATGGGCCGCAAATGCGACAAACCGAGACACGCGAGCGTCGACTGGGCTCTGTCAGGTGACGCGCCCTAGCACGCCGCCCGGCAGTGGAACAATGCGCGCGCTCGCAATCGCTCAATGCAGCGTGTTCTTGTGGAATCGCCCGTCTTTCATGATCACGGCGAGGTGGCGCCCTTGATCCTGAAGGCAACCGAGATTTTTCAGCGGGTTCCCGTCCACCACGATGATATCGGCCAACGCGCCCGGCTTGAGGCACCCGAGTTTGCCATCCTGGCGCAGGATTTCGGCACCGATCGTCGTCGCCGCGCGAATGATTTCGATCGGCGTCTGCACCTCGGAGCGGATCAGAAATTCGCGGCTCTGCTCGACTTGCAACTGGCCGAGGAGATCTGTGCCATAGGCGACCTTGACGCCAGCGCGCTTGCAGATTTCCAATGATCGAAGCGCGCCGTCGATGACGATGTCGTTCTTCTCCAGCATTTCCGGCCCCATGCCGAACGCGGCGGCTTTATCTTTCATTTCGAAATATGTGACCAGATTGGCGACCAGATACATGCCTTTCGACGCCATCAATGCCGCACTTGCCTCATCGACGAGATTGCCGTGCTCGATCGTCCTTACACCTGCATGAGCCGCGCGTGTGATGGCCTCGGGGGTATAGGCATGCGCGCAGACATAGCGCCCGAACGCGTGCGCCTCTTCGACGGCCGCGTTGACTTCATCCAATGAGAATTGCATCGAATGCAATGGATCGTACGGCGACGCGACCCCGCCCGACATCATGATCTTGATGTGATCCGCACCCTGGCGCATCTCTTCCCGCACGGCACGCCTGACGTCGGACACACCATCGGCGACGCCCATCGTGAAGCGCATGGCGTTGCAGCAATGGCAAAGTCCTCCGCCATCGGTACGTCGCCGTCCATCCGAGTGCCCGCCGGTCGGACCGAGGGCTTTGCCCGCGATGAACAACCTCGGGCCGGGAATCAACCATTTTTCGGTTCCCTCCCGCAGTCCCCAGTCCGCCCCACCGGTGTCACGCACACTCGTAAATCCGCGATCGAGCATCCGCTTCATGAGATCGGTCGAGCGCGCTGTCATCAGCGTCAGAGGAATGTTCTCCAGCTGTCTGATGAACACCTCCGACAACGTCACGTGCACGTGGCTGTCGATCAGGCCCGGCATCAAGGTTTTCTTGCCGCAATCGACGACTGTGGCACTGGCAGATTTGATGGATTTGCCCACGTCTTTGATGACGTTGCCCTCCACCAGCAGCTGCAGCCCGCCTTGCAACTCATCCTTTTCAGGATCGAGCATTGCGAAATTCTTGAACAGGAACGATGCCATCGGCCCGACCTCATTGCCTCAGAAAGTGCAACGTTGATCATCGTTGGAGCAGCGTCAATATGTACAGTGATCGAGACGCACTGCCATTAAGGGGTACGGTGCGCCTTACTTGGCGTCGCACTTCCCGCCGTCCAACATCTCGATCTCGCTGATTTCGCCTTTGATCGAGAAATCGCCGTAGTCAATCACCAGCTTGCGCGATACGCCGTTCTCGAACAACAGAAAGCTCAGCTCATAGACCGGCGTAGAATCCTGCTTGTCCTTCGCCGGATCGAAATAACTGATCGACACGGGCCACGCTGTGGGCGCATCTGCCGACGACGTTTCGCCCTTCATCACCGGCAACGCTTTGATCACGCTCCTGTCGACCGGGCGCCCGATCCTGGCCAACGTGTCATAGGCCTTATCGCCCTTTTCCGAGCCGTCGAACAGATCCGCGCGCAATGTCGTCTTTCCGGCCCGCGCCGCCTCGATGAGCGCGATCGAATGTTGAACTGGATAAAATGTATCGCGCGGCAGTTTCACCGTCGACTTGGAAGGTTTGGTCAGTTCGACGTCAAGCGGCCCATCGGCACTCCGTTTTGCGTCACCCATGGTCGCATCGCCAGGTTTTTGATCCCGCAATTGCGACGTGGTGAACCGAAACGCCGTGGCGGCGCTGTCTTCCCAGGTTGAAGAGCGCATGTCCGAAACGCTCGGCTGCCCCTCCGTCGTGCTCATTTCCGTGACGAGCCGCATATTCTGAGTCCAGCCATCGCAGGCATTGCCCGTGATCTCATAAACCATCCGACCGTGCACAGCCGAGACGCTGGCCGAATTGCGCGTCACACCC
>JANOAW010000096.1:0-3980 GCA_031411355.1 Hyphomicrobiaceae bacterium
CAGCTCGACGCGGAGCTGCAACAACCAACTGAAGCGGCGTGGGGCCTGCGATATGTCCTTGGGACAGTCAGCACCTCGCAGGTCCCCGTCCGCTCCCAACACACCACGTGCTACTCTCGATCGCGGCGTTACAGCGCAGCCGCCATGCGGTGGGCCGCTCGGACGTGGCAGACGTGCCGAAAATGCTGGGCGCGGCCGGGCGCCGTAAGCCGGCGGGTTCAGATGTGCGCCCACCGCAGACCTGCACAGATGTCTCACCCGGTTTGAAATTCCGTGCGCACATCTACAAGTACACATGCAGGCTGGCATGGCGCTTGCGTCGCGGCGCGTTGGCGTCGATACCCGTTCTGCGGGAGTTCATAAAGCGGTTGCGCAGCGAGTGGACGAGATCTTGGATCATGAACCTGCAGAGGCGTTGACGACCCCGGTGTCCTCCACCGCGCCGTCAAAGCGTGCGGCATTGCATGTGTTGGCCGTCCTCGTCGTGCTGGCAATAACCGTCACGGGCGTGGTCGCGGTCCGGCAATGGTGGCTGGTGGGTCGATACATGGTCACCACCGACGACGCGTATGTCGGGGCCAGGGCCGCCGTCCTGTCGCCGAAAGTGTCGGGGTACGTGTCGGAAATTCTGGCCGCCGACAATGCCGCCGTCAAAGTCGGCGACCTCATCGCTCGCATCGATGCCGGCGACTATATTCTGGCCGTCAAGACGGCGCAGGGCCAACTGGAGACCCAAAGGGCCGCTGTGACGCGCATCGCACGTCAGGTCGAAGCCCAGCGCACGCTCGTGACCCAGGCACAGGCACAAGTCGACGCCGCGAAAGCTGGTGCAGTCAAGGCAGCGCTCGACTTGAAGCGCCAGACGGAACTCGCCGCGCGCAAGATCAACACGGTCGTATCTCTCGATACGGCGCAGGCTGCTGACCTGCAGGCAAAGGCTGCCGTCGCCGCGGCGATCGCAGCTGTCGGCAATGCCGAGGCGACCATCGCAGTGCTGGCGGCGCAACAAGCCGAGGCGGAAACGAATGTGCGATCGGCCGAGATCGGTGTCACCAAAGCCGATCGCGATCTGTCTTTCACCGAGATCCGCGCACCCATCGACGGGTTTCTCGGCAACCGCGGCATGCAGGTCGGCGACTATGTACAGCCGACGCAGCGGCTCGCGAGCCTGGTGCCGTTGACTGGCATCTTCGTCGAGGCCAACTTCAAAGAAACCCAGCTCGCACGCATCATAGTCGGTCAACCCGTGCGCATCACCGTCGACGCGCATGGCGACGACGTCATCGAAGGACGGGTCGCGAGCCTCGCACCGGCGTCGGGCGCAGTGTTTTCTCTGCTGCCACCCGACAACGCGACGGGCAATTTCACCAAGATCGTCCAGCGCGTCGCCGTTCGGATCGCTTTGCCACCGGATGTCGTCGCGCGCGGGGGGCTGAAACCCGGCATGAGCGTCGTCGTTCGGATAGACACGCGCACCGTCCAGCCGAGCGAGCCATCGGCCGGCCGCGCCACGTCCAGCATTCGGTGACAGGGGGTTGTTTTCATGACCGCCGCCGTCGCCGCCGCCGCGCCCGTTGATGATCGCATCGACATCGGCAATCTGCTGACGTTCATCTGTCTCGTTTTCGGCATGTTCATGGCGATCCTGGACATCCAGATCGTCTCCGCATCCCTTGCCGACATCCGAGCCGGATTGTCGGCCAGCCGCGACGAGATCACGTGGGTACAGACGTCGTACCTGATCGCCGAAGTCATCATGATCCCACTCACGGGCTTTTTTTCCCGCGCCCTCGGCACGCGCTATCTGTTCGCGCTGTCATCAGCCGGGTTCACATTTGCGAGCTTGATGTGCGGTCTCGCCACGTCGATTTCAGAAATGATCGTGTGGCGCGCCGCGCAAGGCTTCCTCGGCGGCGCTATGGTGCCGACCGTGTTCGCCATGTCGTGGGTGCTGTTTCCGCGCTCCAAACAACGAATCATCTCACCCTTGATTGCCCTCATCCTGACGACTGCTCCGACGATCGGGCCGAGCGTGGGGGGATATGTGACCGAGATCTTGTCCTGGCGCTGGCTGTTCTTCATCAACGTCGTGCCGGGCATCATAATTACCGTGGTTGCGCTTTTGCGCATCGACTTCGACAAACCGGATTTCGACCTGCTCAAACGGCTCGATTGGACCGGCATGATCGCTATGGCCGTCTGCCTCGGGTGCTTCGAATATCTGATGGAGGAAGGTCCAAGACAGGGGTGGTTCGACGATCACGCCGTCCTCGGATGTGCCATTGTCTCGACGGGGTCGGGCGCAATCTTCGCTTGGCGCGTCATGGTCGCTCGCGAGCCGATCGTCGATTTCCGCGCCTTTGGATATCGAAATTTCACGCTTGGCGCGGTGTTTTCGTTCGTGGTCGGTATCGGCTTGTTCGGCCTCACCTATTTGTTCCCGCTGTATCTTGGTCAGGTGCGCGGCCACACCGCCGCGATGATCGGTGAAACGCTGTTCGTCACGGGCGCCGCCATGTTCGTGGTCGCCCCGATCAACAGCCGTCTGATCGGCGTCATGGACCCGCGACTGATGATGGCGATCGGCCTCGCCTCATTCGGCTTTGGCACCTGGCTGATGACGGGCCTGACACGTGACTGGGACTTCTGGGAGTTGCTGATCCCGCAGATATTCAGAGGCGGCGGCCTCATGATGGCGATGCTGCCGATCAACAACATGTCGATGGGGTCGTTGCCACCGGAACTTCTGAAGGGCGGCGCCGCGTTGTACAATCTCGTGCGCATTCTCGGCGGCGCCGTCGGCTTGGCATTGCTGACAAGCGTCCTCAACGCGCGCACCGATCTGCATCTTGCGCGCCTGCATGACCGGGCCACGTGGGCTCATGGACCGCTGGTCGAGGCCCTCGCGGAATTGACCCGCCGGTATGCCTCCTATGGCAGCGATGCGCCGGCCATCGCCATGAAAACCCTCAATGACATCGTCCATCGTCAAGCTCTGGTGATGGCCTTCGCCGACGTGTTCTGGATGCTGACGCTGCTGTTCGCAGCCCTTGCGGCGGCGACGTTTCTGATGCGGCGACCAGTCGTGCCGGGCGTGACGCCGTAACGGCTTTTTCGGCCCAGTGTGAAACTCCCGCCAGGGCCGCCCGTAGTTCCTGCAGCCTCGCATTCGGGGCGCGGTAAACGAAACGGGACATTGCGTCATGAAAACAGCTCATCTTGCAGCGATCACGGCCCTGTCGCTCACCGCTTTCGCCTCGTCGGCGACAGCTGTGACGATCGTCGGCCTCAAAGACGGCAAATCGCTGATCTGGATCGATACGGACCAGAAGCGCGTGACGGGGACGGTCAAACTCGACGGCGGCGCGTCACTTGTCGGTATCGACGTTCGACCCTCCGACGGCAAACTCTACGGCGTTACACCGGCCGGTGACATCGTCACCATCGATCACAAAACCGGCAAATGGGAAAAGAAGAGCACACTGTCTGAAAAACTGCCCGCCAACGCGACCATCACCATCGACTTCAACCCTGTCGCCGACCGCATGCGCATCCTGACCTCGACGGGCACCAGCCTGCGCGTCAATGTCGACGACGGAAAAGCCACGGTCGATGGCGCGCTCAAATATGCCGATACGGAACCGAGCAAAGGCAAGACCGCCAACATTCAAGCCGGCGGCTATTCCAACAGCTGCGCGGGCGTCAAGGAAACAGCCTTGTACGACATCGACATGGCGACCATGGCGCTGATGAAACAAGCGCCGCCCAACGACGGCATCCTCGTCACCGTCGGCGCCTTGGGAACCAAGATCCAAGGCCCCATCGCCTTCGACGTCTACACGGATTGCAAGGGCATGAACGCGGGTTGGTTGCTGAACGGTGGCTCGTTGTCGTCGATCGATCTGGCGACCGGCAAACTGTCTCGCGTCGGCGCGATCAAAGGCGTTACGGGAAAAATCACCGATATCGCAATTTTGCCT
>JANOAW010000097.1:0-7588 GCA_031411355.1 Hyphomicrobiaceae bacterium
GAAGCCCCGGCGGTGGTCGATCTTCTGCTGGCGGACGAAACCAACCCCAGGTCGGTCGCGTTTCAGATTGCGGCTTTGAAAGAGCATCTCGCATCGCTCCCGCGCGATACCAGCCACCCCCGGCGAAACCCAGACATGCAGGCGGCCTTGGAATTGCTGCTCTCGCCACTATCGCCTTCGCACCGGTCACGCAGGCTCAAGATGCAGCCAATGGCGAGACCGTGTTCAAGAAATGCCGCGCCTGCCATCAGGTCGGCCCCAATGCCAAACTCGGCGTTGGCCCGGTTCAAAATGGTGTCGTCGGTCGCAAAGCCGGAACCTATGAAGGGTTTGCGTACTCAGATCTCAACAAAGCTGCGGGTGAAGCCGGGTTGGTCTGGACCGAAGAAAACATCTTTGCCTATTTGCCCGACCCCAATGCCTTCCTGAAGAAATTCCTGACCGACAAGGGGCTCGCTGCGAAGGCCGAGGGGAGCACGAAAATGACCTTCAAGTTGGCTGACGAGGTCGACCGCAAGGATGTCATCGCTTATCTGAAAACGCAGAAATGACGGTTTTTGAGGAACGGGGCAATTAGGAACGGGGGCGCTGAGGAACGGGGCGCTCATAAACGGGGGCCCAAATAACGGGCCCCCTATTTCGAGCCGTGGAACTATTCTGCGGCCACGCGCTCACGGACGTCGAATGACATCGGGCAGGCTCTCCAAAGGCTCGATAGTGCCTCGACCAGGGCATCCATCTGCGCGTCGGTGTGGTTGGGCGTTGGGGTCAAACGAATGCGTTCGGTGCCGCGTGGCACCGTCGGATAATTGATCGGTTGAGCATAGACGCCAAATTCCGACAACAAGCGGTCGGTCATGCGTTTGCAATGGACGGGGTCACCGATCAACACGGGCACGATGTGGCTTGGGTTATCGACGATCGGCACACCCACGGCCTGAAGCCGCGTCTTCAGCGCGCGTGCACGTTCCTGATGACGGGTGCGCTCGACCGAACTCGTTTTCAGATGCCGGATACTCGCTGCGGCGCCCGCCGCCACCGCGGGCGCGATCGACGTTGTGAAGATGAAGCCTGGGGCATAGGACCGAATGGCGTCGCAGCATGCCTGACTGGCCGCTATGTAGCCGCCCATGACACCAAAGCCCTTCGCCAACGTGCCGTTGATCACGTCGATACGGTGCATCTGACCATCGCGTTCGGCGATGCCGGCGCCGCGCGGGCCGTACATGCCGACGGCATGCACCTCGTCGATGTAGGTCAAGCAGCCAAATTCTTCTGCGAGATCGCAGATGCGCTCGACCGGCGCGACGGTGCCATCCATGGAATAGACGGATTCGAACGCGATGATCTTCGGCACGTTGGCCGGCGCAGCCTCGAGCGCCCGACGCAGATCGTCCGTGTCGTTGTGGCGCCAGATGCGTTTCTCACCGCGACCATTGCGAATGCCGGCGATCATCGACGCATGGTTTTTTTCATCCGAGAATACGATGACCCCGGGTAGCAAGGTTTGCAAGGTCGACAACGTGGCATCGTTGGCGACGAACGCGGATGTGAACAGGAGCGCCTGTTCTTTGCCGTGGAGATCGCGGATCTCGTTTTCGAGGTCGACGTGATAATGGGTCGTGCCGGAGATGTTACGCGTGCCACCCGAACCGGCACCGGCCGTATCGATCGCCTCGTGCATGGCCGCCAACACTTTGGGATGCTGGCCCATGCCGAGATAGTCGTTCGAACACCATACCGTTATAGGCCGCTGGTTGGCCGACAATCCGAAGGCGTCGGCTGTCGGAAAATGCCCGCGCCGGCGCACGATGTCGGCAAACACGCGATAGCGACCCTCTGTGTGCAGTTGATCGATATGGCGTTGAAAATCGGTATCGTACGTCGCCATGAGGTCCTCCGCTGCGCCGGAACTGTCGTCGTCGACCGCCTATATCGAGCGCATCGTGATGTACAAATTTATTGACGTCAAGTAAAACTGACACACATTCGTAGGCAACCAGTAGGGCGCAGCCAGTTTGCGGTCGCAGGCGCGGGCCGGGACGCTATGACGAGACCTGATGCACGCGAGGGGTAATGGACTATCGGGTTGGGGCGACGCGCGCGCGGTCTGCTTCTGAGGGCGCGGACACATACTCGCGGGGCTGCGCGACCGACCGCGACTTGAGGCTCCAGGTCCACAACGCCATCGGCGACAATGGCAGCACGAGCAACCAATGTTCGAGCAGCGCCAAGGCTGCCAGTACCGCAAGCAACATCGCGCCGACCGCCTGATGGGAACTGGCAGGGGACGACCATGCCAATACGGCCAGCAGCGCGGTGGCTCCGGCGGTCAGTGTTACCGAGAGCGGAAACAACAGGTTCATCGGACGAACACGCATGAACGAGGCGAGATGTGCCAAATGCTTCGGTAAAAATTCTTCAGACAGGTTGGGCACGCCGAAATACATGTTGAGCTTGCCGGACACGTGCATGGCCCACAGCATCAGATAGGTCCACAACGCGATCTGGTTGGGCGCGGTCCACGTTATGGCCGCGAGCAGCCCTGCTCCGGCCGCACACAGAAGTTCGTGATAGATCATGGTCTCGACAGCGGCCCGAAAGCGAGGCCAGCCCTCGATACCCGGTGCAAGGGCCGACTGACGTGGTCCCGTTACGGCGCCGAAATAGAACGCAGCCGTCGGTACCGCCCAGACCAGCAGGCCGCCGATAAAGGCGACGTAGGCCGAGGCAGCCGTCACGTCCGATCGGACATGCGCGATCGCGGCCAGTGCTCCAAGTCCGAGCGCCACCACCGCCAATAAGCTCCATTTGAATGTCCTGCGCGGCAGCCCGTCGAGATACAGGATCACCCCCGTGCTCGCCCACCAGAGCAAGACGGCTGCCGCGACCGGCGCTGCCACGTCCATCAGCATCGCGTGTTCACCAGGCGGGTTGCAGGCGCGTGCGATCGGGCAGCGCATGGGTTTTTGGACGCATCAGGAACAGCCGGGCAAATGTCGCGGCCACACCCACGCCGGCTACCGCCACCTGCACGCGCCCCACGAACCCACCGCGCGCCCTGGCCGCGCTGATACGATCGTTCAACGCAAGCAGACGGTCTAATCCGGCCTTGAACGCGGGATTGTCGAGATCGAGCGAGACCGGAAAAACCTGTCGCGCGATGTCTTGCGTGAGATGAAAGACCTTGAAGCCATATTCCGCCGGGTCGATCTGCAGGGCCTTGTGGAACGCAGGACGCGCGTGATCGCGCACGTACATGGTCGCGAATACGGCGAGGAGAAAGAAGCGGACCCAAAGTTTATTGGCGCCCGTCAGCACCTTGGGATTGGCACGCATCAGCAACGCGAAGGCTTCACCGTGACGGAATTCGTCGTTGCACCATTTTTCGAACCACTTGAAGATCGGGTGGAAGCGCAGGTGCGGGTTGCGCTCGAGATGGCGGAAAATGGTGATGTAGCGGGCGTAACCGATTTTCTCGGACAAGTACGTCGCATAATAGATGAACTTCGGTTTGAAGAACGTGTATTTCTTGGCTTTGGTGAGGTAGCCGAGATCGACACCGATACCGAATTCCTTCAGCGTGTCGTTGATGAACCCTGCGTGGCGCGCTTCGTCCCGGCTCATGTATTTGAAGAGTTCGACGATATCGGGGTTTTTGCCCCGCTTGCGCATTTCCGCATAAAGCACGCAGCCCGAAAACTCGGCCGTCAGCGACGAGACGAGAAAGTCGACGAACTCGCGCCGCAGGTCCGGGGGCAGACTGTCGAGCGTGACCTTGTCCCACTCGGCCGTGCGCTTGAAGTGCGACTTGTTTGGATCACTGCGCATTTCAGCGATCAGTTCGTCCCATTCCGCGCGCACGGCAGACACGTCTAGACGATCCATTTCTGCAAAGTCGGTGGTGTAGAAGCGCGGCGCCAGTACCGTATCGTCGGTCGCGGTGCGCGTGGTGTCGTTCGGCGCGATCGACAGTCGTTCGATGGTCATAGCTTGCTCCCGGACGAGAATGAGAACTCACATAGTTCCATGAATTCGAGATCGCCCGTCAAACGCGTCCAGGCGCGTTCGATCGGACCGGCGCGAACGACCGTTGCTTCGCGCCGCAGTTCGCGACATTCGCCATAGGGCACCACGACCGGCTCGCCGTGGACGATGACTTCATCGCCGGGTTGGATCTTCACGTCACCGTCGAGTTCGACGTGCGCATGCAGCGCTTCCCAGGTGTTCTGCACCTTGATGGTGCAGCCGACGACCTCACGTCGCTTGCCGATCATGGGTTGGCCCTCTTGGTGGACATGAGTGCTGCGAAGGCTGCGGCGTTGGTCGGGCCGAACGCCTCGAGCCGGATTTCGGTGCCGATCACCGGATCCTTCAACATCAGCGTCCCGATCTCCGATCGCGTCAGCCGGAACGGCAATGTTTCGGCGACATCGAAGCGGCGCCGATCACGCGCGAGCGACTTGGCGATGGTGGCGACGAAGCCTTCGCTCGACGAGGGCAGATGCGCTGAGGTCACCGCGCCGACAGTGTCGGTCAAATGCACCGTGAGGGTGCCGTCGGCTTTGGCGTCGAACACGACCGAGCGCACGTCGACGACCCGATATGCGCCGATCGATCCGTCGCGCCATTCACCGATGACGATCCAGGCCGCGAGTAGAAAGATACCGGCGATGAGCAAAAACGGCGCGAAACGCGACATCAGTTGACTGCGATCGCGCGGCGGCATGGCAACGCCAAACGGCGACGCTGAAGGGGACGCGGATTGAGATGCGGACTTGGTCATACGGCCTCCGCAGATCGTGTGGCCTCGAATGTAGGCCGTGGCCGGACAGTCGTCGAGACGTTACTCGCGATCGACGTTGAAACTGGCGCCTCTGCAGCGACCGCCGTGCGTTTCAATGCGCCGGCCAAAATTGCGACCACATGCCGGCCGTCAGGTATGGCTCGTAAACTCGGTTCGGGTCGGAGAACTTTACCCGGGCGGGTATGCGGCCAGAGTGCGATCAGGCTCGAGCGCGATCCCGGCACGAGCGTCAGCGCGACACTGGTCGAGCCGTGAAAGCCATCGGCTGCGGCCGCCGAGGCGACCTTCGAGAAGGGAATGTTGATCGCCATCGGCATGGCCACGCCGTGCCGGACGACGAGGCGATCCGACGTGATGGTGTAGATCGTGCCGCGCGCCATCGCCCAACCCGCGAGCGCGAGCAGCCCGAGCGCAATGGCGCCGCCGAGCAGCGTACCCCCCGCCACCACCAGCACCGCGCCGGCACCGATGCCGTCGTGAATGCCCGCCGACGCGCGCCACGCCACGAGCAGCAGCACGAGGACGGTCGCGATGCGCAATCGCATGACCTCGACCGCAAAGGCGATCGGCTCCGGACTGCCCTGCCACAGCATTGTCTCGCCCGCCGGCAAGCGCTCCGGCAAACCAGGCACGGGCTCGAACGCGAAATCGTCGTGGAGGGCGTCGCTCATACCAGTGGCTCCTGACGGCTCGGTGTGGCGTAGAGGTAGCCGCCGCCGAAGTAGGCCATGAGGCGCTCTTCTTCGAGCAGCGTGATGGTTTCGGCCGACTTCAGGCGTGGCACGTCGACGAATTGCGCCGCCAGAATGGCGTCGACCGTGATCGTCCCGGCGGCCCTGTTGAGGTCGATGATCGGCATTGGCACCAGGATGTGCGGTTCAGCGCCGTTGGCTTTGGCGAGCGCGACTTCAAGGTAGCGGATCGTTGTCTCGGATCGATCGACCCAGAGATCGGTGACCTTGCCGGCGTCGACGCCATCGTATCCGACCACCGTCATGCCGCGCAGGTTGGCATCGCCGGATGCAATCGCGAAGTACGGCACCGTTCTCATCGGCACGATGCGCGGCTTGCCCTCGAACGTGACGTCTGCGATGTCGCGACGCTGCGTGTAGGCGCCCGGTCCGATGCCGAGATAGGCCGCGCTTGAAAACGGCACCAAGGGGTAGCCGGCATTGGTGTGCATCTGTGACACCGGAAGGGCCGGCGCGTCGGCATCTCGACTGTGCGGCGCCGACATCGACGTGCCGTCCGCGAGCCGATACGTCTTGGCGCCCGGCATGCCGAACAGCCCGGTCGAGACCGGCCGGTGCCCACTGTCGACGAGGGGGTAGCCTTCGCGCTTGCTCTCCCGATGCAAGTAGACGACGAGCCCGATGAAAAACAACGTGAACAGCGCGAACAGCAGGGACGCGACGTCCATCTGATCCGTGATTGCACCTCGACCCATGTGCGTCTCCTCAGGTTGGCTGATGTTGCGCGGCTCGTGTTCGCTCGTCGCAGCCGACCAGCGGGCCGACGGCGATGAGGGTTGCGAACAGCAGGATGATTTCCAATAGGTAGACGACGCCGTAGCCCGTAGCCGGTCCAACGAGCGCTTCGCCGAGATGCTGGCGATCGGCGGCCCAAGCGACGGCGTCGCGCAGGACGCCGCCCGAGGCGATGGCGAGACCGGCCGTCGTCGCCTGAACCGAACCCCAGACGCCGAGTGCGAAACCGGTGTTGTCGGAGCCGGCGTGCTGCATCGCGGCCGTCAACGTCGCGTGGGCGAACAGGCCACCACCAAACCCGATCAGGGCCGCACCGACCGTGAAGAACGCTGGCGCTTGCAGAGGCCCCGAGAGAAGCACGGCTGGAAATGCCAATAGGCCGACCACGGTGCCAGCGCCTGCAACACGGTAGGGATCACCGCCCTGCTCGAGCCAGCGGGCCGCCAGCGCCAGTCCGATCACGCCGCCACTGGCGAACACGGCAGTCAATGCTGTGGTCCAGCCGACCGAAAGTTTCAGCACTTCCCCTGCATAGGGCTCGAGCAAAACGTCCTGCATCGTGAAAGCGGCCGTGCCGAGCGCAAGCGCGACCAGCCGGCGCATGGCCCGCGGCTCGGCCCGGAAGCGGCGCCACATGGCGTCCATGCCGTCGCGCGCGCGATCGGGCGTGGTGAGCGACGGTTGGCGGGGCTCCTGTTTCCACAACGCCACCGTATTGAGCAGCACAGTGACGACCGCCGCGCCCTGTACAACCTGGATCAATTTAACGTTGTTGTAGTCGGCCAGCAGCACACCGAAGAGAATGGCCGAGACGACCATGCCGATGAGTAACATGACGAACAGCAGCGCCACGACTTTCGGACGCACCTCGGCTGGCGCAAGGTCACAGGCGAGTGCGAGGCCCGCCGTCTGGATCATGTGCAGCCCCGCGCCGACCAACAGAAACGCCAGTCCAGCCGCCACCGGGCCGACCCACGCCGGGCCTGTGCTGTCGCCGGACAAGATGATCAGCGCCAACGGCATGATCGCAAGGCCGCCGTATTGCAGCATGGTGCCAAACATCAGGAACGGCACGCGCCGCCAACCGAGAAACGACACATAGGTATCGGAGCGAAAGCCGACCAGGGCGCGTATGGGCGCAAACACCAGGGGCAGCGCCAACATGATGCCGACGATGGTCGCCGACAGCTGCAACTCGACGATCATCACGCGGTTGAGGGTGCCGATGACCAGCACGATCGCCATGCCGACAGTCCATTGAAACAGCGACAAGCGCAGCAACCGCGACAGCGGC
>JANOAW010000098.1:0-2294 GCA_031411355.1 Hyphomicrobiaceae bacterium
GCAGCGGCCGCAGAATGGCGCGTTCAATGATCACGCCAACTATGAACGAGATCGCCATACAGATCGGCAGCGCGAGCCAGAAGTTGAAACCCCATTGCAGCATCTGCCAGGTGAGGTAGGTCGAGAACATCGCCATCTCACCCTGGGCGAAATTCAAATGGTCGGTCGAGACGAAGATCATGACCAGAGCGAGGGCCACGCACGCGTAGATCGCGCCGTTGGCGAGGCCCGAGGCCACCTGTTGGATGAATTGTTCCATGGCGGGTGTTCAGCGTCCCTTTGCAGAGAGTGTGGCGATGAAAGTGTCGACGTGAGGGCTCCAGACGGCGGGGTGGGCCAGGAGTTTGTGTCCGTCGGTATCGACCGGCGGCGTCATGACGAATGTCGCCGCGCCGCCGGCACGCTCGAATGCCTGGTGCCAACGTCGTGGGATGTCGGCTCCCCAAAACAAATCGTTCTCCGCGTACAGCCACAGCGTCGGAACTTTTGTGCTCTTGCCGGCCAGCGCAAAAAATTCCTGCAGACGCTCAGGACTACACGGTTTGCGGGGGCGCACCCGCGGAGCCCCACCGCTGCCGCCGGCAACATTGATGGCCGCCACGACACCCGGAACGTTCTTGCCGGCGGCGATGATGGTTGCCAGGCCGCCGACGGATTGGCCCATCAGGATGATCCTGCTCGCGTCGACGAATGGGAGCGTCGCGGCGAACGTCGCAGCGGTTCGAATTTGATGGGCGGCCGCCTCTGTCATCGGCTTGTAAGCACGATTGTCGCACGGGCCAGACTCTTCAGTGTCCGGCACGACGCCCGTGGCGCCGTAACCAAGACGCGTCGGCACCAGCACGGCATAGCCTTTGCCGACCCAGTAGCGCACCACTCCGATGAAGCGGAAGCGCTCCGGCGACGCGCGCGCGACCGCATCGGCGGCGCGGCCGTGGTTCATGACGACCAATGGAAACGGGCCGTTGCCGGGGGGGCGAAAGTGGCTGATGATCATGTCGCCTGAGCGCCGCTCCCCGCTGCGCAGGACAACCGTGACAGCGGTGCGGGCAACGGTCTCGAACAGATCCGTCGCCACGCCGCCTGTCGGTGCGACTTGCGCAATGGCCTGTGTCGCGAACGTGGCGAACAAGGCGGCCGCGATGGTGAGGAGCCGGCGCATCGACGTCTCAATACCCCAGATAACTCTTGCGAATACGTTCGTCGGATTTGATGTCTGCTGCGCGTCCGGACATGACGACGTTGCCTGTCTCGAGGACATAGGCTTCGCTCGCCAGATCAAGGGCCAACGCCGCGTTCTGCTCGACCAGCAGCATCGACACCTTCTGCTCCTGATTGATCAGTCGCATGATGCGGAAGATGTCCTGCACGATCAAGGGCGCGAGGCCGAACGACGGCTCGTCGAACAAGATGAGGCGGGGGCGCAACATCAGCGCGCGCGAAATGGCGAGCATCTGTTGTTCGCCGCCGGACAGCGTACCGGCCTGCTGTTGGATGCGTTGCTTGAGGATCGGGAAATAGCCGAAACACCGCTCCATATCCTCAGCCACGCCGGCTTTGTCGCGCCGTGTATAGGCGGCGATCCGCAGGTTTTCTTCGACTGACAACGCCGTGAACGTGCCGCGGCCCTCGGGGACATGGGCGACCCGCAAACGCACGACGGCTTCCGTCGCCAGTTTGTCGATGGGTTTGCCGTCATAGAGAATGGTGCCGGCCCGTCGAACCATGCCGCACAGGGCACGCAAGGTCGTCGTCTTGCCCGCGCCGTTGGCCCCGAGAAGGGCTGTGATGCCACCTTCGGCGAGTGAAAAAGCAACTTTCTTCAGCGCTTGCGTCGGGCCGTAGTAGGCGTCGAGGTCGCGGACTTCGAGGAGGGTCGTCATGGCGTGGCCCTCGCAGCGGTGGTCGCGATGATGTCTTGTGCCGCGCGTTGATCGCGATGGCGTGATGTGCCGTCTGCGTCGCACTGCCCGATAACGAGCCCTATTCCGAGCGTGAAACCAACGGCGAGGTCGCGATCGTGTGTCATGTCACGCCCCCGTTCCGAGATAGGCCCGGATGACGTCCGGATTGCGCTGCACGTCTGCCGGTGTGCCGTCGGCGATCTTCTTGCCGAAATCGATGGCGACGACCTTATCGGAGACCGACATGACGAGGCTCATGTGATGTTCGACCAACAGGATCGTCACTTGCTGCAAATCTCGGACGCGCCGGATCTGCGTTTTCAATGTCTCGATTTCTTCGTGGTTGAGGCCGGCCGCGGGTTCGTCGAGCAAGAGCAGCTTCGGCTTGGC
>JANOAW010000099.1:0-3597 GCA_031411355.1 Hyphomicrobiaceae bacterium
GCGCCGCCGCCAGCCCGGTCGTTGCGCTCGTCGCCTGAGACGACGCACCGGCCGTCTCGCATCGTGCCGGGTGAAAGTCCCGCCTTTGATTTACTGCAGTCGGCGATCGCTACCATCAGCTCGGAGGCGATGACCGACAACGCGCAGGCCGGGGTTGAAGGCCAGCGTTGGCCCAACGTCGAGAAACGCTGGGTGTCGGTGGCGGCGGAGCTTGATACCGCTGTCGCCGAAGTGAACGGCATTCTGGTCGGGGTCGACCTGCAGATCGGGCCGGCGGGCGAAAGCGGCTGGAGTTTCAAAAACAGGGGTTACGGCGCGTTTCGGCGCGTGCTTTTGAACGGTCGAAGCATCGCTTGGCTGCGCAGTGAGTTGACCAACACCGGGTTGCTGGTTTTCAAGACACGAGCGCATGTGGCCGAACAGGCGCTGCTCAATGCGGCAGCCGACGTCAAGGCCGATGGCGCCACCATGCGCGCGCTGTTGGACGGGGTCTCAAAGGCCATCCGTCCGGCAGCTGAGTACGCTGCGTGGAACAAGCCGCGTCAACAAGCAGAGCAAGAAGCCGGGCTCGATGGTTGGGCCGACATCGCCTCGGTCGCGACCCAGGCCTTGTCGGTCGCAGCGACCGCGTTTCGCGAGGCCGGCGCCGATATCGTGGAAATCTCGGCGCCTGCCTTCGATGCCGCAGCCGGTCGGCACCGCTGGCCGCTCGCCATGACGGTGGGTGGCAATCAAGTGGGACGCGTCAATGTCGATCTGGTCCGCCGGGCAGTGGAAGTTTCGGTCGACGACATCGACAAGCAAGACCTCGCGCGGCGACAAGCTATCGATACGCTCGGCCTGACACCCCATGCTTTCGCCGAAGTGATCGCGAATTGCGCCTGGCCAACGGTCGCACACGCCCTCCAACAGACAGATGCACACGCGCTCGGGTACGCCGGATGAGCGCACCACGTTCTGCTCAGCGCAATCCGTCCCGAGCCGTAATGCGATCGGCCGTGAGGCCACCGACGCGTGCGTGCGGTCGCCCGCCCGTCGCCATGGCAAGGAAGTAAACGATTTCGTCGGCACGCGGTGCGTCCGGGATCATGGCTGTGATGGTGTCGAAATGCGAGCGCACGTAGCAGGCATCTTTGTGATGGGTGGGCAAATCGATCGAGGTGCCGAGATGGCCCATTTTCACACTGGACGGCACAAGGGCCAGCGCGCCGCCGAGGCGCTCGCGCATGGCATATCCGCCGGGCACGTGCCAAAGCGCAGCGTGTTCGATTTCCCCGGCGCCGCCGACGATCGCACCTTTGCCATAGGCTTCGATGCGGGCCGCGTCACCGCCGAGTGCAGCGATCAAGCGATCCGACAGCTCCAGGCCGATGGGCTGCAACAGCTCCATCATGGGCACAATGTCGGACACGAAACGGCCGGCGAAGGGATTGCGCACCACGACGCCGGCCCAGGCTTTGCGAATAGGAACGGTCAACGCAGGACCGCCATCGTGGCGGATGTCCTCGATGCCGACGGCGAGTTTGCGAACGTCGATCTGCATGGCTCGGCTCCTGTCAGCGGGTCAGCGTCACTTTCGACAATCCGAGCGGGCGATCCGGGTCACGCCCGCGCCGGCGGGCCAGAGAAACAACCAACGGATATAACGCCGCGACCGTGACGATCGCATCTGCCGAGCGCAACGTTGCTACCGGCACATCGATGATCTCGCCAAAAGCCGCATAGGTTTGCGCCGCAGGACCAGCAACAACGATGCGCCTCGTCGAGGAGCCGAGGACACGTAGCGCATCATCAAGGGGGCCTGCGGCCGTCGCCAAAGCCAGCAATGCCGTGTCCGGCCCGATCGCGGCGCGTGGGCCGTGCATGACTTCGGCACTCGAAATGGCGTCGGCATCGATGCCGGACAACTCCTTGATCTTGAGCGCCACTTCTCGCGCCGCCGCCAAAGCCGAGCCGCGCCCGAGAACCACGATCTGCGCTGCATCGAGCCGATCCAGCACCGCGGCCAGCACCTTGGGCTGTGGCGCAAACTCGATGGCCCGCGCGAATGTGTCGGCGAGACCATGCCAACCCGAGACGGGTCGGCCGCCGAGGCCGGTCGTCAAGCGCAGACCGATCAGCCACGACAGCACGACACTTTTCGTCGCCGCAACCGATAGTTCAGGGGCAGCGCCGGCCAAAATGACGTCATCGCAAACGGACGCGAGTGGGCTATCTGGGACATTGATGATACCGACGACATACGCGCCGCCGGCCCGCACCGCACGGGCGGCCTCGATCACATCGACACTGCGCCCAGATTGGGAGACGACGATTGCCAGCGCATCGCGGCAGTCTAATCGCGCCTGATCGAGCGTGATCAGAGACGGTGGTAAGCTCGCCGCAATCAATCCCGCATCGACGCCTGCCGCGCGACCGATGGCGTCGCAGACGGCGTCGGACGAGCCACGACCGATCGTGATGACAAACCTGATGGGCATCTCGCGTAAGCGCGCCGCTAGAATGTCGACATCGGCAAATGTTGCGACCCGGTCCCGCACCAATTGCGGAATCGAGGCTATTTCAGCGCAGACATTGGAAGACATGCGGTCCGACGGCGGATGGTGCGCATGATCGACCGTCGTCATCACTTCTTACGGAACTGATCGAGGCTGACGACTTTGGGCCCAAGTGCGACCGGCACTGGCGCTGACGGCTGGGGCGCTGACGGCTGCGGCGGCGAACCATCGTTGACGACGGCCGCAGGTGCTTCGGGCTTTGCATCGACATGTGCGTCGTCGCTCGATGGCGCGTTGCCGGCTATTTCGGAGCCGACGATCTCGGGTCGTTTGCGCACCGGGCCCGTCGCACGCTTTTTATCTGGCTTGGCCCCAACGATACGTGGTCGCCCGCGAGTTCCGGCGACGTCATCGGCTGGCGCGTCGCCCGCCTGTTCCGGGTCTTCGAACTGATGTCCGAAACGCACGCTCGGATCGAAGAAAACCTTCAATCCGGAGTAAGGGACGACCAAGCGTTCGGGAATACCGTTGAAAGCGAGTTTTACCTCGAAACGATCCGGCAACACCGTCAAGTCCCAGAACTTGTGCTGAAGGACGATAGTCATCTCGGCTGGATATTTTTCGAGCAACCGCCGAGACACCGAGACACCCGGCGCATGGGTGTAGAAGGAAATGTAATAGTGATGCTCACCGCGCAGGCCATTTGCGGCAACGTCTTGTAGAATCGTGCGAACGACCCCTCGATACGCTTCGCGCATCGCCTCGCCGACCAGGAGGTCGTAATCTATATTTCCGTCGCGCGTCAGCATCCAACCGCACCGCTTTTCGCCACCGGATCTCCGGACCCGTCACTTCGCAACCCGTCTCATCGCCGACTTAAAGCCCGGCCCATATTAACGCCCGGCCCATGACCTCGTCCTCGACGGCTCAGCCGCTTTGAGTCGGCCGTTGATCAACCCATCTGTCGCACGCTGCAGCCGGATCTGCAACACGATGCCCAACCTTCACGGCAAATTTGACGCCGCGCGGCTTTGAATCATTCGACTGAACATTCGGCTGAAAGTGGGGGTTTCTGTTGCCAGGTACCCCCGAACCCCGC
>JANOAW010000100.1:0-2392 GCA_031411355.1 Hyphomicrobiaceae bacterium
CGCTGTCACAGGACGGGCTCGGCGGCATCGCGGTGTCGGCCGAGATGCAGGTCTTGCTGGAGCACCACCAGCGGCTGGTGTCGACGATCCTCGCCGAAAAGGAACCGGCAAGACTGCGCGCAGTACGGGATAATCTTCACGAACTGGAGGTGCGCGCTTTTGCACTCGTTGCCCGCGACGACCTCGCGCTCGAAATCCGGCGCCTGTTGCCCGACTTGTTTCAACAGGCGGCCGCCGTCTGGCGCGCACAGGTCGCGGGCGACATAGACCTCGGTCGGGACACAGCCGACAATTATCGCGGCATGGCCGACGCCGTACGCCACGGATTGCGCGACATGCGCGAGGCGCGCGCTGAAATGGCCGCCGCCCTGGTGCGCCGCGTCACGTCACAGACCGAAGTGCTGGTGCATCTGGCTGTATTCGCATCCCTGATGGCGCTCGCCGTCATCGGGCCGCTCGGTGTGCTCGTCCTCGGCGACGGCGTGCGCCGGTTGCGCCTGGTATGGCGGAGCATGCGTCGCATCACATCGAGCGACGTGACGGTCAAAGTGCCGTGCTTGCTCGATGCCGACGAGGTCGGCGAGATGGCGCGGGCCGTTCAGGTGTTCAAGGAGAATGCACTCGCGCTCGCCCGCCATCGCAGCGAAGTGGAGCAGGTCAATCGCTGGCTCGACATCGCCCTCAACAACATGGCGCGTGGCATCTCGATGTTCGACGCCGAGCAGAAACTCGTGCTCTGCAACGACATGTATCGCACGATGTACGCCTTGCCGGACGCGCTGGCGCAGCGCGGCACGCCCGCGATCGACATTCTCGCACATCGCAAAGTTCGCATTGTGCGGGTCGAATATGACGAACCCGACACGACGCCGGGCGAGACGGTGACGACCGGCGTCGACCGCCACTTTGCTGCGCGCGTCGTGCCGCATCACGGCGAAGATACTCGGGCGCCGCTCGATCGGTTCATATCGGGTGGACAGATGTTCTCGATCCACCAGTATCTCGACGACGGCCGCATCATCGCGCTCGCCAACAAGCGACTGGCCGACGGCAGCTGGGTCGCCGTGCACGAGGACGTGACGGATCATCGGCGTGCCGAGGAACGGATCGCAGCCCTCGCGCTCACCGATGCGCTGACGAGCCTCGCCAATCGCCGTGCATTTCGAGACGATCTCGACCGACGCTGCGAACGGATCGGAGGCCCCAAGGATTTCGCCATCCTGCTGATCGATCTCGACGAGTTCAAACCCGTGAACGACACGCTCGGTCACCTGGCCGGAGACGCCCTGCTGGTCGATGTTGCGCGGCGCTTGAAAAGTCTGGTCCGCGACCGTGACATGGTCGCGCGCGTCGGCGGCGACGAGTTCGCCATCATCGAACACGATGCGTCGCTGGTGTCTGAGGCGACATCGCTCGCCTCTCGTATCGTCGCGGCGATGGCTGAACCCTTTGTCGTCGACGGCCACCAAGTCGCGATCGGCGCCAGCATCGGCATCGCGCTCGCCCCCGAACACGGCACGATCGCGCGCGAGCTGCTGTCACACGCCGATCTCGCCCTGTATCATTCCAAAGACACTGGCCGCGGTCGTTTCTCGGTGTTCGAACCGGCCCTCGAGACCGAAGCCGACGTGCGGCGCGCACTCGAGGCGGATTTGCGGGCTGCACTCGATCGCGGCGAGTTCGATTTGCACTACCAGCCGATCGTGGACGCATCGACGGCTGGGGTCGTGGTGTTCGAGGCGCTGTTGCGGTGGCGTCATCCGACGCGCGGGATGGTGCCGCCGATGTCGTTCATTCCGTTCGCCGAGCACAGCGGATTGATCGTCCCGATCGGGGCATGGGCCTTGAAGCAGGCGTGCCGGGACGCTGTGACCTGGCCGGATCACATCAGTGTGTCCGTCAATCTTTCGGCGGTGCAGGTGCATGCGGGCGGTATCGTCGAAACCGTCGCCATGTGCCTCGCCGAAACGGGACTTTCGGCGAAGCGCCTCGAACTCGAAGTCACCGAAACACTGCAACTCGGCGAACAACCGTGCGCCCGCGAACAACTCTTGAAACTGCGGACACTCGGCGTGCGCATCGCCCTCGACGATTTCGGCACCGGGTATGCGTCGTTGAGTTATCTGCGGCGCTTTCCGTTCGACAAGTTGAAGATCGATCGCATGTTCATTGCCGACATCGCCGACCGCGCGTCGCTCGCCATCGTCGAAGCCGTCACGTCGCTGGCGCGCAGCCTCGACATGGTGACCGTCGCCGAAGGCATCGAGACCGGTGAACATCTCGATCGCGCGCGGGCAGCGGGATGTGTGCAGATGCAGGGCTATCTGTTCAGCCGCCCCGTGCCACGCGAGGAGGTGGCCGACGTCATCCGGCGCACAGACGTTAAGCGGGT
>JANOAW010000101.1:0-3678 GCA_031411355.1 Hyphomicrobiaceae bacterium
GTCAAAACCATCAGCAGACCAATCCGTTCCTGTATTATGGCTCGGTGCGCAAAGACGCCCCGCCGATGCCGGACGGCAAACGTCTCGCCGATTACAAATTGCTGTCGCCGACAGGCGAAATGGATAAGTTTGTCGCCACGCGCGAGGCATTCAACAAAGAATGGAATGCGATGCTGGGTTTGTGATCTTGGGGACTCTGAGAGGGTGTGGTGCCGGACCGAAGTCTGACACCACACCCGCCTCGTTCGCTCACTCGACAGCGATGCCCTTTTCCTTGAAGTATTTCAGCGCGCCAGGATGCCAGGGAATGCCGGCGTTGGCGGACTTCTGGATGTCGACTTTGATGTTGCCACCTTCCTTGTGCACCTTTTCGAGGTCGTCGCGTTTCTCGAGCATGGTCTTGGTCAGCGTGTAGGCGAGATCGTCCGACATTTTTTCGTGCACGACCATGATGTTCCAGACGGCTGTGAATTTCGCCGGTGCCTTCTGGTTGGGGTATGAGCCAGCCGCCACCGTATTGGGTGAGTAGGACGGGCCGTATTTGGCTTTCACCTTCTCGATGAGGTGATCGTGGTCGATCAGCTTCATGGTCATACCGGGCGATGCCGCGACGTCCGTGATGGCCGACGTCGGCACACCAGCTACGAAGAAGAAGGCGTCGATCTTGCCGTCTTTCAACGCGTTGGCGCTTTCGGCGGCGCCGAGCCGCTCGCGCTTCATGTCCTTGTCCTTGTCGAGACCGGCAGCCTCGATCAGCCGGAAGGCGTAGATTTCGGTGCCGGAGCCAGGCGAACCCGCGGACACGCGTTTGCCCTTCAGGTCTTCGAATTTGGTGATGCCGGACGTCTCGAGCGTGACGATCTGCATCACGTTCGGGTACATGACCACGAGCGCGCGCGCGGGCACGGCGCTGCCGGTGAACTTGTCGCGACCACCGAGTGCGTCGAGCGCGGTATCGACCTGCGTGAAGGCGACGTCGGACTTGCCGGCGCCGATCAGTTTCATGTTGTCGACCGAACCGCCGGTCACTTCAGCCGTCGCCGTCAAGCCGGGGACCTCCTTGGCGAGGATGGAGCCGAAGCCACCGGCCAACGGGTAATACACGCCGCCGGTGCCGCCGGTTGCGATGGTCAACTGCTTGGGCTGCTGTGCGATGGCTGCGCCGATGCCGACGAGCACGGCCATACCAGCCACCAGCGCATGAGTTCGTTTCGACATTTCGATCTTCTCCCGGGCTGCGGTCTGCTGCCGCCCGACATCAATACAGGTCCCGGCCGGCGCGATCCAGGGGGCGGGGCTGCCAGCTGTTGCGCGTTGCATTTGAAATCCCGACGCGGATCGGCGCATAGTCGGGCCGAAGTCTCGCGCCAAAATTTCCCGACGGAGTCCTGATCCATGGCCAAAGCATCAACGTCCGCCGTCTCGGCGCCCGCCGTCAGGACAGGCGGGCGCAAAGTCATGATCACGTGTGCCGTCACAGGCGCGATCCACACACCGACGATGTCACCGCATCTGCCGATCACGGCCGCTGAGATCGCCGAGGCGGCGATCGGCGCGCACGAGGCAGGTGCAGCCCTTGTGCACGTGCACGCCCGTGATCCGAAAACGGGCCGCCCTGATCAGTCCCCGGAAGCGTTTGCGCCATTTCTCAAGGTCATCAAGCAGCGCTGCAACGCCGTCATCAACATCACGACGGGCGGGGCGCCGACGATGGGTATTCCCGAGCGCTTGAAACCATGCGCGCATTTCGCGCCAGAGGTCGCCTCGCTGAACATGGGCTCGATGAACTTCGGACTTTATCCAATGCTGCCGCGTTATCCCGACTTCAAGTTCGACTGGGAGCGCCCGTATCTCGCCGGCAGCGACGATCGCATTTTCAAGAACACGTTCAAAGATATCGAAAGCATCCTCACCACTTGCGCCGCCAACGACACGCGCTTCGAGATCGAGTGCTACGACATCGGCCACCTCTACACGCTGCGCCACTTCGCCGACCGCGGCCTGGTCAAGCCGCCGTTCTTCATCCAGTCGGTGTTCGGCATCCTCGGCGGCATCGGCCCGCATCCCGAGGACGTGCAGCACATGAAGCGCACCGCCGACCGCTTGTTCGGCAACGACTACCAGTGGAGCGTGCTCGGCGCCGGCCGCAATCAGTTGACGATTGCAGCGCAGGCGATCGCCCTTGGCGGCAACGTGCGCGTCGGCATGGAGGACTCGCTCTGGATCGGTCCCGGCAAGCTCGCGAAATCGAATGCCGAGCAGGTCCGCCTTGCGCGCCAGATGATCGAGGCGCTCGGCCTTGAGGTGGCAACGCCTGACGACGCGCGCGAAGTGCTCAAGCTGAAGGGCGGGGATCAGGTGAATTTCTAGTTCCTGGACACTCAATCCATGACCCGCACCGCCGCAATCGACGCCGCGCTCCGCTACTTCGACGACACGAGCGGCGGCTATTTTCGCGATCTCGCTGAGCTCGTTCGCATTCCAACCGAGAGCCAGAACCCGAAGCGCGCGTCCGAGATGCGCATCTATCTCGATGTACCGATCCGCCAGCGCCTGGCAACGCTTGGCTACGGCTGCCGCATCTACGAGAATCCGCTGCCTGGATGCGCACCCGTGCTGTTGGCCACGCGCATCGAGGACGCGAAACTGCCGACGTACATCTGCTACGGCCACGGCGACGTCGTACTCGGCATGGAAGGTCGCTGGGCGGAAAACCGCGATCCCTGGGCGATCACGTTCGATGGCGATCGCGTCTATGGCCGTGGCGTTGCCGATAACAAGGGCCAGCATCTCGCGCACTTTGCGGCCATCGAGCAGATCATCAGGGCGCGCGGGCGCCTCGGCTTCAATCACAAGTTCCTGATCGAGATGGGCGAGGAGAACGGCTCGAAGGGCTTGCGCGAAATCGTCGAGGCGAACAAGGCGGACTTTTCAGCCGACGGTTTCTTCTCGTCGGACGGGCCGCGCACCGAACTCTCGAAGCCGAACATCACGCTTGGAAATCGCGGCTGCTGCAATTTCACGCTGTCCGTCGATCTGCGCGACGGCGGACATCACTCCGGCAACTGGGGCGGGCTGCTCGCCAATCCCGGCATCGTCCTGGCCCATGCGATTGCCGCGATCGTCGACGACAAGGGACGCATTCTGGTCGAAGGCTGGCGGCCAAAGATCCCGCCGGTCGTGCGCGAGGTGTTGACCGGCATCGATCGCGAAGCCGGGCCGACGGCACCGAAGATCGACGACAGCTGGGGCGAGCCGGGCCTCACGCGCATCGAGAAGATCTCGGCCTTCAACTCTTTCGAGGTGCTCGCGTTCGAGACGGGAAATCCCGCAAATCCCGTGAACGCGGTGCCGCCGAAGGCGCGGGCAGTATGCCAGCTTCGCTATGTCGTCGGCACGGACGAGGACCGCATCGTCGATATTGTACGCGAGCATCTGCTGGCGCGCGGCTTCGCCCAGGTGAAGGTGGAGCCGCCGCCCGGCGAAAACAACGGCCGTTTCTATGCGAGCCGCACGGATCCTAAGCACGCCTTCGCGCAATGGATGAAGTCGGCCGTCGAGCGCAGCACCAATCAGCCGTGCGGCGTGCTGCCGAACGGCGGCGGCTCGAACATGACGTACATCCTGCAGTATCTGGTGGGCATGCCGTGTGTGTGGCAGCCACTCTCCTACGCCGGC
>JANOAW010000102.1:0-1849 GCA_031411355.1 Hyphomicrobiaceae bacterium
TAATGGTCGCGGCTTCCAAGTGCCGGGCAAGCACTTGCGGATCAGCGCGTTGATGCAAAGTATCGCAAGTCGGTTGATTTGTGTTTGACGCCGCCGAGAAATTCCTATCGACGTGCGCAATTGCACCTGTTGTCTCACGGCGTTTCGCACTGGCCGTCTCACGGATTTTGGTGTGGCCGATCTGCACTTCGGCGCAGCAAAATAGGACGTTGTGTTCTCGTGAGACGATGTGAGAATATTGCATATATTGCAGGCGTATCTTTCGCTCTTGCGTCCGCGCAGCGGGTCACCTTAGACGAGGACTTGCGCAGCAAGACCGATGTTTAAAGGCGCACCTACGAGTTTGTGCCAAACCGATGGCGATCTATCACCTCGACATGAAGCCGATCAGCCGTGCAAGCGGACGCAGCGCCGTGGCCGCTGCCGCCTATCGCGCTGGCGTCACGCTGACCAACGATCGCGATGGCCTGATGCACGCCTATGCCGGCCGTTCCGGCATCGTGCATGCGGAGATCGTCGTTCCTGCGGGCTCGTCGGCCAACTGGGCACTTGATCGTTCCAAACTCTGGAATGCGGCAGAGGCTGCCGAGCGTCGCACAGACGCCCGCGTCGCCCGTGAGATTGAGATTGCGCTGCCGCATGAACTGTCGGCCGAGCAGCGATTAGCAGCAACACGCGAGTTGGCGCAGTACGTGTCCGACCGCTTCGGCGTCGCCGTCGACTTCGCCATGCACGCGCCGCAAGGCGCGTCCGACATCCGCAATCATCATGCGCATCTCATGATGACCGTGCGCGCGGTCGAGGCAAACGGACTTGGCGCAAAGACGGCGATTGAGCGCGAGAACAAGTGGCTGCTCGGGCGCAATCTGCCAACGTCGCAGATGCAGTTGCGCGAGGTCCGCCAGGCGTGGGAGGCCATCGCGAACCAGGCATTGGCCGCCGCTGGGCACGATGTCGTTGTCGACCATCGGTCCCATGTCGCACGCGGGTTGACGCTTCAACCGACTGACCATGTTGGGGTGCATGCGACCGACATGGCGCGCGCCGGGTTGCCTGTGTCGCGCGTGCGTCTACCGAACGACGCAGTGCTTTGGAACGCGGCAGAACTACTCCGCAGACCAGAACTGATCCTGTCTGTCGTGACCGGTGAGAAGAGCGTGTTCGACCGTCATGACGTCGCCCGTGCGCTGCATCGCACGATTGATGATCAAGCCGTTTTCCAGTCAGCGTTCGCCGCGATCATGGCGTCGCCGACGCTGGTGGAGCTGCAACCAGCCGATCCGAACGCGTCCCAGGGCGGCGCACTGGCCCGTTATTCAACGCAGGAGATGGTGACGCTTGAGGGGCGCATGTCGGACGCGGCGCGCGCCATGGCGGCGCGACAATCGCACGCTGTCAGTGCGTCGCATGTCGCTCACAGCATCGCGTCACAGAACCTAGCGTTGCGCCGACAAGGTACTGGCCAAGACGGGACAGTTGGCGCTGCAAACGTTGGCCCGCAATTGAGCAACGAGCAGGTGGCCGCGGTCCGTCATGTCACTGGACCGAGCGCCGTTTCGGCAGTCGTCGGCTACGCCGGCGCGGGCAAAAGCACGATGCTCGCTGCCGCGCGGATCGCCTGGGAGGGCGCCGGCTATCGCGTCGTCGGCGGGGCATTGGCTGGCGGCGGCGGAAGGATTGCGGTCGTCGAGCGGGATTGCATCGCGCACGCTGGCGTCATGGGAAGTGCGATGGTCAGCCGGCAAGGACACGCGCGATCCCTCGGGGTGTTTGGCGAGGTCGTTGACATAGTCGCGGACCAAGCCGTCGAGCGCCTTGTTGCGATCAATCCAATGCCGAATAGCGCCGT
>JANOAW010000103.1:0-1814 GCA_031411355.1 Hyphomicrobiaceae bacterium
CCTCCAGGTCACGACTTGCAAATTCGTCGCGTTGGGCGGCACAACGGGGACATGGCCACGACAAAAGGCCAAACCGAAATGTGGCCCGTGGACGAGGACGCGCGAACTCTCAAAATCAATGTGCGTGTCGAGCGGGTGCCGATGCGGGCCAGATCGCGAGATGGCAACAGCCGCATCGACGTGCAGTTGACGGTCACTGTTGTAGTCAAACAGCCGCAGCGTCACGTCCGAATTCTGCTGCACTTCGAGGACGGTGAGGCCGGGGCCGATGGCATGCACCGTACCCGCCGGATTGAAGATGAAATCGCCGACATGAGCCGGCCGCCAGTCGATCAAATCCAGTATGCTGCCGTCGCGGGCCGCAGCAGCCAATTGTAACGGAGAAACTTCGCTTTTGAGACCGATGCCGTAATGCGCACCCGGTTCGGCCTCCAGAATGAGCCAACATTCCTCCTTGCCGCGCTCGGCGTTCATGCGCCGCGCCTGCACGTCATTGGGATGCACTTGGATCGACAGGCGCTGCGAGGTAAACAGATATTTGACCAAAACGTCGCTCTGTTCAGGCTCGAACCAAATTTCTCCGATCGGCTCATCGGTTGGTAGCGCGGGCGGCAACACGTACGACCCGAGCGCGCCCACATTCCGACGTCCCCATGGTTTGGGGACGATACGCCTGGACGCAAGACTATGCATGCCGTTCACCGCCATTCGCAGAAGTCGTCGAACTTGAACGCGGCAGCTGAAGGTAAGTTCCGATGCTGAAACGTCGCAGCGGTCGTCGAGGCGTCAGACGAATCGCGGACCGAAAGTGGTCGAGCGCGGGAATCCTTTCGGCACCAACTTGCCGGCTTGCGCGCGGTCACCGGACCATTCCTTGAGGTCGCTCCATGCCATCGTAAACGTTCGATTTGCGCTATCGGCCCAGGTCAATCCGTCAGCCTTGGCGAACACGCGTGCGTCCGACAATTTTCCGTCGGCGAATTTTTGCAGGATGACGCCCTTGCCACGCGTCATCTCGTTGACATCCGCCAGCGAAAAAATCAGCAGTTTGCGATTGGTGCCGACACACGCCAGTTGATCGCCCGATGCCGGTACGCACAATGCTGCGCGGTCGCCGTCACCGATGTTGAGCACTTGTCGGCCTTTGCGAGTCGACGCGACAACCTCCGCCTCCGGCACGATGAATCCGTATCCCTCCGCGCTCGCGACCAACAACTTGCGCTCGGCGTCGAAGACGAACACGTCGAGAAAATCTTCCTTTTCTTCGAGATCGACCATCAGCCGCAACGGTTCGCCATGGCCACGGCCGCCCGGCAAATTGTTGGCGTCGATGGTGAAGAACTTGCCGTTGGTCGCAAATAGCACGAGTTTGTCGGTGGTTTGGGCGCGCAACGCGACGCGCAACTCGTCACCCTGTTTGAAATCCAGTTTGGACAGGTCGTCCAAATGGCCTTTCATGGCCCGGATCCAGCCCTTTTCCGAAAGAATGACCGTAATCGGTTCCTTCTCGATCAAGGCCTCGGCGATATCGACGTCGACCATCGGCGCGTCTTCGAAGGCCGACCGGCGTCGACCGTTGTCGGTCTTCTTCGAATATGTGTCGCGGGTTTTCCTGACCTCGTCTGAAATGCGATCCCACTGCAGCGCTTCGTCCTTGAGCAGCGTTTTGAGGTCGCGCCGCTCCTGGCTCAATTTGGCGTGTTCGGCTTTGATCTCTTGCTCTTCGAGGCGTGACAACGCCTTCAAGCGCAGGTTCAGGATCGCCTCGGCCTGCACCTCGGTAAGTTTAAAGCGCGCGATCAACTTGGCCTTGG